>NZ_JBFBGK010000031.1:0-73071 GCF_040684615.1 Streptomyces sp. NPDC089919 | reverse complement strand
TGCGGCAGGCCCACCCCTGGGACTTCGCGGCTTCGCCGTGGCCCTCCGGGCCATCCCAGGCCCGGGCCTGCCTCCGGACCAGCCTGCCACACCCCGTAAAGCGCCTCCCCCACACACCACGCCCACCCGTGCGGGGTGCACCGGGTACGAGGGCGGAGGCCAAGGGGGCCGCCCCCGTGCCGGGTGGATCCGGGGAGGGTGGCGGGGCTGGCCCCGGGAGGGGGTCAGGGGGTGGAGAGGGCGTGGAGGAGGGTGCGGAGGACGGCTTCGGGGGCGGCACGGCCGCCGAGGGCGTCGGCGGCGGCCAGGCCGTCGACGGCCGCGGCCACCGTCTCGCCCAGTAGGACCGTGTCGAGGCCCCCGCCCCGCTCCTCGTCCAGCGCCTCGAAGAGCGTGACGAAGGCGCCCCGCCAGCGCCGGAACTCGGCGGCCAGGCTCTCCCGGACCCGGTCGTCGGTGAGGGCCTGCCAGTGCAACGCGGAGTGGAGGTGGGAGAGTTCGGCGCCCTCGGGCCGGGAGAGGAGGGCGACCACCCGCTCGGCCCGGTCGGCGAAGGAGCCGGGGCCGCCGGCCGCGGCCTCCAGCGGCAGGATCCACTCGGGCCGGATGTCGGTGATCACGGCCAGCACCAGCTCGGTGCGGTCCTGGAAGTGGTAGTGGCACATCCCGTGCGAAACGCCGCTCAGGGCCGCCACGTTGCGGGTGGTGAAGGGCTCGCTCCGGCCGCCCGCCAGCAGCGTCCGCGCGGCGGCGACCAGGCGGGCCCGGGTCTGCTCGCCCTTGGCGGAGTTCCGGGTCCGGCCGGGCCCGGCGCCGGGCCGGGGCGGGGGTGCGGGGAGGTCCGGGGAGCCGGGTGCGGAAGCTGCCATGGCGTCACTCTAGGGCGTGTCCGCGGATCAGGGCCGGACGGGCCGCGGTGTCCGGTGCGGTGCACCGCAGGGCGCCGGAGCGTCGCGATGGCGGAGCCGTCGGGGCGTTTCAGCAACGCAGCGCGGTGGCGTGCCAGGCCGCGCCGCGTCCTCGGCCCTGATCCGCCGGACGCGCCCTGCCCGCCCGTTCGGCCGCGACCTGCGGTGTTGCCGGATCCGCCGGACCGGTCTCGCCAAAACTATTGACCGAGCGCTTGGCCAGTTTTAGCTTTCAGGCCAACCCCGCTACCGCCGCGGGGAGTTGACCTCCCAAGGAGACACCCCTCATGACCCACCCCCCGAGCCACCCGTCCGGCGCCGGCCTGGACCGCCGCCGGTTCCTCGCCGCGGCCGGCCTGACCGCCGCCACCGCCGCCCTCGCCTCGGCCCAGGGCCGGGCCGCGGCCGCGGCCCGCCCGGCCGCCGCGGCCGGCGCCTTCCGCGTCCCGATCGAGGACGTCCGCCACACCCGCACCTGGATGGCCTTCCCCGACTCCACCGCCATCTGGGGCAGCAAGCTCAGCGGCGTGCAGTCCGACATCGCGCTGATCGCCCGGACCATCGCGAAGTACGAGCCGGTCTACCTCTGCGCCAACTCCGCGAGCGCCGCCAAGGCCCGTTCGCTGTGCGGCTCTTCGGTCACCGTCGTGACCACCATCCCGGTGGACGACTGCTGGATGCGCGACACCGGCCCGGTCTTCCGCACCGACGGCGCCGGCGCTCTGGACGCGGTCGGCCTGAACTTCAACGGCTGGGGCAACCGGCAGACGCACGCCAAGGACGCCCTGGTGGCCGGCCGGATCGCCGCCTACGTCGGGGTGCCCTTCACCGCCGCCGGCCTGATCGGTGAGGGCGGCGCGGTCGAGCAGGACGGCGCCGGCACCCTGATGGCCACCCGCAGCAGCCTGATCAACAACAACCGCAACCCCGGCCGTTCGCAGGCCCAGATCGAGGCCGCGCTGCAGTCCGCCTACGGCGCCTCCAAGGTCATCTGGTTCGACGGGGTCCGCAACCAGGACATCACCGACGACCACGTGGACGCGACCTCCCGCTTCCTGGCGCCGGGCCGGGCCCTGGTCCAGATGCCCCTGTCCAGCGACAACGACGCCTACGCGAAGGACGCCCGGCAGCAGTACGCCACCCTGTCCGCCGCCACCACCGCGGGCGGCGCCCGCATCACCGTCGACAAGCTCCAGGGCCCGGACTACTACAAGATCCGCTCCACCAACCCGGACTTCCTCGCCTCCTTCGCCAACTACTACGTGTGCAACGGAGCGGTGATCTCCGGCCAGTTCGGCGACACCGCCGCGGACACCGCGGCCCGGTCGACCCTGACCCGGCTCTTCCCCGGCAGGGTCGTCGAGCAGCTCAACATCGACCGGCTCGGCACCGGCGGTGGCGGCATCCACTGCGTCACCCAGCAGCAGCCCGTGCCGTAACCGGCCAGGCCCCGCCCCGGCCCCGCCCGCGCCGACCGCGCGGGCGGGTGCCCGGCCAAGAAGCGGCCGTCGTCGATCACTTGACAGTGTTACTCGACGGTAGGACATGATGGCCGCCAACCATCCACACGGCCGGGGGCTGAGGCAGCGGTGACGACTTCCGACGAACGGACCACGGTGCACGCCTTCCGGGACGACGCCCTCGGCGAGCACGACGCCGTCGGCCTGGCCGCGGCCATCCGCGCGGGCGAGGTCGGCGCGGAGGAGGCGGCCCGGGCCGCCGTCGCGCGGGTCCGGGCGGTCCAGGACCGCCTCGGGGCCGTCCAGGCCTACGCCCCGGACCCGGTCCCCGCCCCCGGCGCGGCCGGTCCCTTCGCGGGCGTACCGACCTTCGTCAAGGACAACACCGACTACCAGGGGCTGCCCACCGGCCACGGCAGCGCCGCCTTCCGGCCGCGCCCGGCCCGCCAGCACGCCCCCTTCACCCGGCAGTTCCTGAGCACCGGCGTCACTGTGCTGGGCAAGACCCGGCTGCCCGAGTTCGGCTTCAGCCCCAGCACCGAGTACGACGGCGCCGAGCCGGTCCGCAACCCCTGGCACACCGGCTTCTCGGCGGGCGGCTCCTCGGGCGGCAGCGCGGCGCTGGTCGCGGCCGGCGCGGTGCCGCTGGCGCACGCCAACGACGGCGGCGGCTCGATCCGGATCCCCGCCGCCTGCTGCGGACTGGTCGGCCTCAAGCCCACCCGCGGCCGGGTGGTGACCAACGCGCAGAGCCGCCAACTGCCGCTGGACATCGTCTCCGACGGCATCGTCAGCCGGTCGGTTCGGGACTCCGCCGCCTTCCTCGCCGCCGCCGAGACGCACTGGCGCAATCCCAAGCTGCCGCCGGTGGGGCTGGTGGCGGGACCCGCCGCGAAGCGGCTGCGGATCGGCTTCCTGGTGGACTCGCCCAACGGCGTGCCCACCGACGCCGACACCCGGGATGCGGTCACCGCCACCGTGGCGCAGCTGGAACGGCTCGGCCACAGCGTGCGCCCGGTGGAGCTGGCCATCGACCCGCGCTTCACCGACGACTTCCTCACCTACTGGGGGATGCTGTCCTTCCTCATCGGCCTCACCGGCCGGACCCTGGGCGCCGACTTCGACCGGCACCGGATGGACGGCCTCAGCCGGGGCCTGCGGCAGACCTACCTGGCCGACTGGCGGCGCACCCCGGGCGTGCTGCGGCGGCTGCGGCGCACCCGTGAGGCGTACGCGGCGGCCTTCCGGGGCCTGGACCTGGTCCTCACCCCGGTACTGGCCCACACCACCCCGCGGATCGGCCTGCTCAGCCCGGCCGTGCCCTACGAGGAACTGATCGAGCGGATCCTCGGGTACGTGACCTTCACCCCGGTCAACAACGTCGTCGGCACCCCCTCGCTGTCCCTGCCGGCCCCCACCGCGACCGCGGACGGGCTGCCGGTCGGGGTGATGTTCTCCGCCCGTCCCGGCGCCGAACGCACCCTGCTGGAGCTGGCCTTCGAGCTGGAGGCCGACCGGCCCTTCCGGCGCATCCAGGACCGCTGAGCGGGCGCGGCGGTCTCAGACCGCCGCGAAGACCTCCCCGGGCGCGCCGTCGAGCACGAAGCCGTTGTCGAAGCGCACCCGGACGCTCACCCGGGGCCCGCGCCGCTCGTGCTCGAGCCAGGCCGGCTCCAGTGCCGCCACCTGGTCCGCCAGCTGCTGCCGGCTGCCCGGCGGCATCTGGTGGCCGAAGTCGTCGAAGAGCGACTTGAGCCGCAGGTACTCGCCGACCTCCCGGCCCTGGTCCTGGTCCTCCTCGGCCCGCTCCACCACGCCCTCGGCGCCCGCCGCCAGCGACAGGAAGCCCACCGCGGCCTCCGGGTCCGCGGCGAGCGTCACCGGCCCCGGCAGCCGGATCTCCGCCAGCAGCCGTGCCCGGCTCCCCTCTGTGAGCGTCATCGGTCCCTCGTCCTCCCAGGTCGGCGGGGCGCACACGCCTGCCCGCGGCGACCCGGACGGTCATTATCGCGGGCCGCCCGCACCTCCTAGCCGACCCGGCCCGGGCCTGTCAGTCCGGAAGGTTCCGGGTTCACCGGCGTCCGGGGCGTCACTAGCTTGCGAACCGTCCGTCCCACGGCGTCCGGATCCCCGCGCGCTTCGCCACAGGAGGTCACGTTGACCGCGCACCACCCCACCCGCAGGAGCATCTTCAAGTCCGCCGCCGGTCTCGGCGCCGCCGCGGCGCTGGGCGCCGGCGGCGTGCTCGCGGCCGCCCCGTCGGCCGCCGCGGCCGGCGACGGCTTCGGTCTGCGCATCGTGGACCGCAACGAGGGCGACCCGCGCATGTGGTACTACCGCTTCCAGACCGACGCCATCGGCTGGAACCCGGGCGTGAACGTCCTGCTGCCGGACGACTACCACTGGAGCGGCCGCACCTACCCGGTCCTCTACCTCTTCCACGGCGGCGGCACCGACCAGGACTTCATCACCATGGACCGCGAGGGCGTCCGCGAGTGGACCGCCGGCCGCCCGATCATCGTGGTCATGCCCGACGGCGGCCACGCCGGCTGGTACTCCAACCCGGTCAGCTCCAACGTGGGCCCGCGCAACTGGGAGCAGTTCCACATCAACCAGCTGCTGCCCTGGGTGGAGGCGAACTTCCGCACCTTCGCCGAGTACGACGGCCGGGCCGTGTCCGGCTTCTCCATGGGCGGCTTCGGCGCGCTCAAGTACGCCGCCAAGTACTACGGCCACTTCGCCTCGGTCAGCGCCCACTCCGGCCCCGCCAGCCTGCGCCGCGACGGCGGCCTGGTCGGCCACTGGGCGAACGCCTCGGCCGCCGCCCTCGACCTCAACGGCGGCACCATCTACGGCGCGCCCTTCTGGGACGAGGCCCGGATCAACGCCGACAACCCGGTGCAGCGCATCGAGAGCTACCGCAACAAGCGGGTCTTCCTGGTCGCGGGCACCAGCCCCGACCCCGTCAACTGGTTCGACACCGTCAACGAGACCCAGGTGCTCGCCGGCCAGCGGGAGTTCCGGGGCCTGCTCGACCGGGCCGGCATCCCGCACGAGTCGTACGAGGTGCCCGGCGGCCACTTCATCCGGCACGACCTCATGCAGCGCGACATCGACGGCATCATCGGCCGTCTCCGCAAGGCCTGACGGGGGAGGGGAGCCGTGTTGCCCGCCCTGTCCCGGCGCGCCCTGCGCGTCCTGCTCGCCGTCGCCGCGGCCGTGGTGCCCGCCGTGACGGCCGCCCCCACCGCCACCGCCCGGGTCACCGGGTCCGGCGTGGCCTGCCCGACCTCCGGTTGGGTCTCCCAGCACTACCACAGCGGTCACAACGGCGTGGACATCGCCAACCAGACCGGTACGCCGATCTACGCCGTGGGTGACGGCGAGGTCACCATCTCCGGGTACACCGGCGACTACGGCCAGTGGATCCGGGTCCAGCACCCGGACGGCAGGATCTCCGAGTACGGGCACATGAGCCGGCGGGACGTCTCGGTCGGGGACCATGTCACGGCCGGCCAGCAGATCGCGCTGATGGGCGCCGAGGGCAACGCCGACGGCCCCCACCTGCACCTGCGGATCTGGGGCGACCCGTCCGCCTCGTACGGCATCGACCCCGAGGTCTACCTCGCCGAGGGCGGGATCGAGCTGCCCTGCGAACCGGGCAGCGGCCCCCGGCCGACCCCGCTCACCTATCCGGCCGAGTCGGGCCGGGTGGTGTCCGCGCGGTCCGCGGACGGCCGGCTGGAGGCCTTCGCGGCGGGCGCCGACGGCGTCCACCACGCCTGGCAGACCGGCGTGAACGGCTCCTGGTCGGAGTGGGAGCCGCTGGGCGGGCCGGGCGGGGCCGAACTGGCCGTCGCCCCGAACGCCGACGGCCGCCTCGAACTCTTCGCCATCAACGGGGGCGTCTTCCAGCACCGCTACCAGCTCTCGCCCTCGGGCGGCTGGTCGGGCTGGGAGGCGTTCGGCGGAGGGGGCAAGGACATCGCCGCCGGTGTCAACGGCGACGGCCGGATCGAGGTCTTCGCCTCGGGGCCGGTCGGGATCTTCCACAAGTACCAGAACGCCCCCAACGGCGGCTGGTCCGAGTGGGAGCCGGCCGGCGGCGGCCCCGCCGACGCCCGGATCGAGATGGAGAAGGCGCCGGACGGCCGGCTGGAGGTCTTCGCGCTGAACGGCGACGTCTTCCAGCACCAGTGCCAGACCGCGGTCAACGGCGGCTGGTCGGCCTGGGAGGGCTTCGGCGGCGGCGGCCGGGACCTGACGGTGGACCACAACCAGGACGGCCGGCTGGAGGTGTTCGCCTCCGGACCGGTCGGCGTCTTCCACAAGTACCAGACCAGCGGCACGAGTTGGTCCGAGTGGGAGGGGACCGGCGGCCCGGCCGACGCCCAGCTCACCAGTCAGCGCACCGCGGACGGCCGGGTCGAGGTGTTCGCCATCAACGGCAGCACCGCCCAGCACATCTGGCAGACCGGGGTCAACGCCCCGTACAGCCCCTGGGACACCTTCGGCGGGGGCGGCACCGAGATCGCCGCCACCGCCAACGACGACGGCCGGATCGAGGTCTTCGGGACCAGCCGGGCCGGCGTCCACCACAAGTGGCAGACCGGCTTCGCCACCTGGTCGGAATGGGCCTGGCTGAACGGCACCGCCGGTCCCGCCGTCAACTGAGAGGAGACAGCAGGTGATCACCCCACCCCGCACGCGGCGGGTGCTCCGCCGCGCGGTCCTGGCCGCGGTCCTCCCGCTGCTCCTGGCCGCGGGCGCGCTGGCCGGGGCCGGGCCGGCGGCCGCGGCCGCCAGCGACCTGTGCGCCCGGACCGGCTACCAGGCCGGGTTCCGCGGCGACGGACTGGTGACCGCGGTGGCCGTGGCCCTGGCGGAGTCCAGCTGCAACCCGTCCGCCACCAACGTCCAGAACAACACGCCCCCGTCCCGGGACCGGGGCCTGTGGCAGATCAACGACTACTGGCACCCCGAGGTCGACGACGCCTGCGCCTTCGACCCCCAGTGCAACGCGGACGCCGCGTACGCCATCTCCTCCGGCGGCGCCAACTGGGAGCCCTGGTCCACCTACAACGCGGGCGCCCACTGGCGGCACATGGACGAGGCCCGGGCCGCCGTGGACCGGCTCGGCCACCACGAACCGGGTCCGGGCCCCCTGACGTACCCGGCCGAGTCGGGCCGGGTGGTCTCGGCGCGCTCCGCGGACGGCCGGCTGGAGGTCTTCGCGGCGGGCGCGGACGGGATCCACCACGCCTGGCAGACCGGCGTGAACGGCTCCTGGTCGGAGTGGGAGCCGCTGGGCGGGCCGGGCGGCGCGGAGCTGGCCATCGCGCCCAACGCCGACGGCCGCCTCGAACTCCTCGCCATCAACGGCACCTCCTTCTCCCACCGCTGGCAACTGGCGCCGGCGGGCGGCTGGTCGGGCTGGGAGGCGTTCGGCGGAGGGGGCAAGGACATCGCCGCCGGTGTCAACGGCGACGGCCGGATCGAGGTCTTCGCCTCCGGCCCGGTCGGGATCTTCCACAAGTACCAGAACGCCCCCAACGGCGGCTGGTCCGAGTGGGAGCCGGCCGGCGGCGGCCCCGCCAACAGCCGCATCGAGATGGAGAAGTCCCTCGACGGCCGGCTGGAGGTCTTCGCGCTGAACGGCGACGTCTTCCAGCACCAGTACCAGACCGCGGTCAACGGCGGCTGGTCGGCCTGGGAGGGCTTCGGCGGCGGCGGCCGGGACCTGACGGTGGACCACAACCAGGACGGCCGCCTGGAGGTCTTCGCCTCCGGACCGGTCGGGGTCTTCCACAAGTACCAGACAGGTCCGGCGAGTTGGTCGGAGTGGGAGGGGACCGGCGGTCCCGCCGACGCCCAGCTCACCAGCGAACGCGCACCGGACGGCCGGGTCGAGGTCTTCGCGATCAACGGCAGCACCGCCCAGCACCTCTGGCAGACCGGGGTCAACGCCCCGTACGGCCAGTGGGAGACCTTCGGGGGCGGCGGCACCGAGGTCACCGCCGCGGGCAACGCGGACGGCCGGATCGAGGTCTTCGGCACCAGCGGGGCCGGGGTCCACCACAAGTGGCAGACCGGCTTCTCGAGCTGGTCGGAGTGGGCCTGGCTGAACGGCACCTCGGGACCCGCCGTCAACTGACCCGCCCGGGTCCTCAGGAGGAGAGCCATGCATCCGATCAGCAGGCGGGGCCTGCTGGCCGCGGCCGGAGCGGGAGCCCTCGGGCTCCCGCTCGCGGGCCGGGCCGGGGCCGCCGCGGGGGCCCCGGACGGCGTCCCGCACCGGTGGCTCTCCGCCGGCCCCTTCACCCCCGTCCACGACGCCGGCTCCGCCGGCCGGCGCCGGTACTTCAACGACCACACGCTGATCCGGGCCGGCGGCCGGTGGCACCTCTTCGCCATCGTCGGCGACGCCGCGCCGCCCGGCCGGTCCCCGGACAGCGCCGCCGAGACGGCCTTCGCCCACTCCTCGGCACCGGACCTGCACGGCCCCTGGACCGCCCACCCCGACGCACTGGACGTCGACCCGGCCTACCACGGGGAGGAGCACCTGTGGGCGCCGCACGTCATCGAGGCGGACGGCACCTACTGGATGTTCTACGCCGCCGGTGGCCGGGACGGGGCCGCGATCAACCTCGCCACCTCCCCGGACCTCTTCACCTGGACCCGGCTGCCGGCCGGGCCGCTCTTCCGGGGCACCGCCGCCCGCGACCCCATGGTGCTGCGGATCGGCGCCGAGTGGGTCATGTACTACACCGAGGTCGCCGCCGACGGCCGCCACCTGGTCCGGTACCGGCGCTCCCCGGACCTGGTGCACTGGGGCGCGCCCGGTACCGCGTACGCCGACGGGACCACCGTGGCCGCCGGGGTCTCGGTCACCGAATCGCCCTTCGTGGTCGAACGCGACGGTTGGTACCACCTCTTCATCGGGCCCCGGGGCGGCTACGAGGGCACCGACGTGCTGGCCTCGCAGGATCCCTTCCGCTTCACCCTCGACGGGTACGCCGGCCAGGTGCCCGGGCACGCGGTCGAGCCGGTGCTGGACGGCGGGCGGTGGTTCGCTAGCGCGGCCGGCTGGTTCCGGCCGGGGCTGCGGATCGCGCCGCTGGAGTGGGGGGACGTCCCGCCGCCCTGGCAGAGCCCGGACAACCCGGTCGCGGCGCTCGACGTGCGGGGGCGGCTGACGGTCCTCGCCCTCGACGCCGAGGACCGCTCGATGTGGCAGCGCGTCCAGCTGGACCCGGAGGCGGACGCCTGGTCGGCCTGGCAGCCCTTCGGCGGCCCGGCCGGTGCGGTGCCCGCCCTGGGCCGCAACGCCGACGGCCGGTTGGAGGTCTTCTCGCTGGCCCCCGGTGGTGCGGCCCTGCACCACCGGGTGCAGCGGGCGGACGGCGGCTGGGGCGACTGGGAGGGCTTCGGCGGCCCGGCCGGCGCGGTGCCGGCGGTCGCGCTGGGCGCGGGCGGGCGCTTGGAGGTGTTCGCGCTCGCCCCCGCCGGCGCTCTGGTCGCCCGCCGGCGGCAGTCGGCGCCGGGCGGCCCCGCCTGGGACCCCTGGGACGCCTCGTTCGGCGGCCCGGCGGGGGCGCCCCCGGTGGTGGCGGCCAACGACGACGGCCGGCTGGAGGTGTTCGCCCTGGAGCCCGGCGGCACCGGGATCCTGCACCGCTGGCAGCTCGCCCCGGGCGGCGACTGGTCGGGCTGGGAGCGCTTCGGCACCGCGGCGGGGGCCGCGCCCCGGGTCGCCCGGGACGGCTCGGGCCGGCTGACGGTCACCGCGATCGCCCCCTCGGGCACGGGGGCCTTCGCCCGCCGCCAGGCCGCGCCGAGCGGCGGCTGGGAGGACTGGCAGCCGTTCGCCGGCTGGGCGGCCGCGGCGCCGCTGCTGATCCCGGGGGCCGACGGCCGGCTGGAGGCGTTCTGCGCGGCGCCGGGCGGCGAACGGCTGGACCGCCGCCGGCAACTCGCCCCGGGCGGCGGCTGGTCGGCGGCCGAGGAGTTCGGCGAGCCGGCCGCCGTCCTCGGTTCCGCCCCCGCCGCGGCGGCCGATGCCACCGGCCGGGTGCACGTCTTCGCGGTGACCGGGGAGGGCCGGGTGCGCACCCGCGTGCAGCTGCGGCCGGGCGGCGGCTGGGGGCCCTGGGCGGAGTTCGGCGACCACCGGATGGCGCCGCTGACGGGGGGTGCCGTGCTGTTCTGAGCCCGCCCCGGGGCCGGGCGTGGCCGGCGAAGTGGCCGATGCCACGCGGTGAATCCCCCTGCGCAGGCGGTAACGTACGTGTGTCGGGCAACCAACCGGCACGCGGACGGGGGAGCGGTGAGCGGAATTGTCGTGCACCTGCCAGAAAGGGGCGGCTGCGACGCCGTGACCTTACGGCTCGGCCCGGGCGAACGCGCCCGCTTCGGCCGCGGATCGGCGCGCACACCGGTCGAACTCCGGCTCGCCGACGAGGCGGTGTCCCGGCTGGCCGGCGAGATCCGCGCCACCGACGACCACTGGCAGTTGAGCAACCTCAGCGCCACCCACGGCTACCTGGTGGAGAACCCGGAGGGCGCCGGCGAGTACCTGCGGGTGCCGCCCCGGCGCGTCGGCGCCCCCATCCCCTTCGAGTTCTCGCGCGTGGTGCTGCCCTCCCGCCGCGAAGAGCCGGTCTCCTTCCAGGTGTTCGCACCCGACCACCTCTACCTCGAACCGCGCGCGCTGGGCGGCTCCTGGGAGAGCCGCACCCTCACCGCGTACTCCCTGGACGAGACGGCCACCTACTTCCTGGTGCTGGTCGCGCTCTGCGAGCCCTGGCTGCGGGACCTCTCCCCGGCCGCCGTGCCCACCACCCCGCAGGTCGTCGAGCGGCTGCGGGCCCACCCCGGCTGCGGCCGGCTCACCGCCCGGGCGGTCAGCTCCCATCTGGACTACCTCGCCGACGAGAAGCTGCGGATCGGCGCCCCCGACCCGGACGGCGCCGGCCGGCCCGACCGGCGCACCGGCAAGCGCGAGGCCGTGGTCCAACTGGCCCTCAAGTTCGGCATCGTGCGGGAGGAACACCTCGGGCTGCTGCCCCCGCGCACCGAACCGGACGGGCCGGGGCGGTAGGACGTGGTGCAGGTGTACGAGCGGGCCGCCTCCTGGGGCAGCGGCTACGAGGAACCCCTGGACCCGGGCCGCCGGGTGGGCCGTTGGACGGTGGCCGAGCCGATCGGCGCGGGGGGCTGGGGCACCGTCTACGCGGCCCGGCCCGCGGACGCCCCGGACGGCTGCCCGGACCGGCCGGACCCGGCGACGGAGGTGGCGCTGAAGGTGCTGCCCACCGCCGGCCTGGCCCCGCGGCAGGCCCGGACCGTCGCCGAGTCCGCCCGCCGCGAGCTCGAACTCGGCCGCCGGGCCCCGCACCCGCGGCTGGTCCGGCTGATCGACTCCCTGGTGCTCGACGCCCCGGACCGGCCCCTGCTGGACGGCGCGATCGTCCTCGTCATGGAACGGGCCCGCGGCAGCCTGCGCGACCTGCTCACCTCCGGCACCGTCCCGGCCGGCCCGGCCGCGCTGATCGCCGGGATCTGCGAGGGCCTGGCCCACCTGCACCGGGCCGGCTGGGTGCACACCGACCTCAAGCCCGAGAACATCCTCATCGGGCGGGACGGCGAGGTGCGGCTGTCCGACTTCGGCTTCGCCATGGAGTTCACCGGCACCCACGGGTACGCCGTCCCGATGGGCACCCTGGACTACCTGCCGCCCGAGCGCTGGAAGGAACCGCTGGGCGAGCGGGGCGTCCTGATCCGGCCCAGCGCCGACGTCTGGGCCCTGGGCATCGTCATCCACGAGGTCTTCGCCGGGGGCGCGCCGCCCTTCCCCGGCGCCACCCCCGCGGCCCGGTCGGCCGCCGTGCAGGAGTACGCCGAGGGCCGGGCGCCGCTGCGGATGCACCACGCCGTACCGGAGTTCTGGCGGGCCCTGGCCGCCGACTGCCTGGCGCCCACCCACGCGGACCGCGCCGCCCACACCGCCGAGTCCCTGCTGGAGCGGATCCGGGCGTACGAGGCGGCCGGCGGGACCGGGGCGCCGGCCCCGGCGGCCGGCCGGGCGCTCCGGCGCCGCGCCCTGCTGGCCCTCGCCGGGTGCGTGGCGGCGGCCGGCGCGCTGTGCGCGGACGCCGGACCGGACGGCCCGGCGGGGGCCGCCGCCGGGATCCGGGTCTTCAACGCGGAACGCGGCTGCCAGGACCGCGCCGACCGCGAGCGCCGGTGCAGCCTGGGCCTGGCGGTCGACCCCCGCCGCCCCTACACGGCGGCCAACGTCGTCCCGACCCGTGTCTGGCACGGCGACCGGCTCACCGCCGACTGCCTGCTGCCCGACGGCCGCCCCATCATCGACGAGGAGGACCGGGTCTCCACCGTCTGGTACCGCATCCGCCTCCCGCACACCCCCACCCCCGCGTGGCTCCCCGCCGTCCGCACCCGCGACCGCCCCGCACTCCCGCCCTGCCCGGCGCCGGTCGCCGCACACCGCTGAGGATCCGTACGCATGAGCGGGCGGATCGGTGGTAGACGCGGGAGGTATCCCCGTCCGCGACAGGAGGCGGTCATGGTTCTCCTCGGAGTCATCCTGCTCATCATCGGTTTCCTGACCGGGATCTCGTTCATCTGGACGATCGGCGTGATCCTCGTCGTCATCGGCCTGGTCCTGTGGCTGCTCGGTGCAGTCGGTCACGCCGTGGGAGGCCGCAGGCACTATTGGTGACCCGGGGGCGACCCCGGGACGCCCGGAACAGCACAATCACCGCCCCGACCGCCAGCCCCACCGCTCACGCGGTGCCTGACCGGCCGGGGCCCTGCTGTGCCGGTCGGCCGGGCAGCTGCTGGCCCGGCAGCAGGAAGGCGTCCGGCACCGGGACGCCTGAACCCCTCCGGTAGGGGAGCGAATGGTCCTTGCACAGCCAGTACGTGTCACCCTCCGGGGTCGTGACCTTGTCCAGCCCGGCCCAGCGTTCGGCCGGGTCGAGGTCCTTGAGCAACGTGTACAGCGCCCGGTAGTCGGCGTGCCGGTCGCCGTGCAGCTGCGTCGTCACCCGGAGGTCTGCACGGTCCGGTCCCGCCGGCGCCGGGGCCGGCTCCTGCGGGAGCCGCTCCAGCACCGCCTTGGTGAGCTCGATGTCGTCCTTGAGCATCTCGCCGAGGTCGGCGGCGGCCACGCCGAGCACCGGACCGACCAGGGGCACGGCGTACCGCAGCACCTTCAGGACCCGCTGTGCGTGGGAGAGCAGCATCAGCTCGGCGTCGGGCGTCGCCCGCACCTCGTACGGATCCCCGGGCATCCGGTGCCAGGCTCCCGGCGCCTCGCAGTACAGCCGGAGCCGGAGCACGTGCCCGGGCATCAGGCCCAGCATCCGCCGCCGGGGGACCTTCTGGACCGAGACGATGCCCGGACAGATCGCCGACTGCTGGGAGTTCCGCTGCCGCAGCGACGCCAGGAAGCCGCGCTGCTGGTCCGCGGCGATCGCGGCCTGCTGGATCCGGGCCTCGCGCAGCTCATCGAGGATGTCGTCGCCGCGGGTCTCGATCCCGGTCAGCCGCCCCTCCAGGGAGCTCGTCAGTTCCGACACCCGACGCTGGAGGGAGAAGGCCAGCTCGGTCACCCGGTCCGGGGCGGACGCACCGATGCCCAGGAGCAGCGCCCGGACGTCCAGATCCGCCAGGTGCACCGGGCATTCGACCGTCTCGCGGGGCGGACTCAGCGCGAGCCTGCGCACCAGTTGGTCGTACCGGAACTCGTGAGGGCAGCTCTCCCCGCCGGGTGTCCCCGGGCAGGGCACCAGCCGCACCACGTCCAGGCCCGGGTACCGGCGCAGGGTCTGCTCGAAGCCGCTCTTGAGCACGGCGAAGAAGTCGTGCGGGTAGGGGCCGCAGGCTGCGATCTCGGCGGTCTTGGCATGCCGGTCCACCGTGACCAGCCCCATGTGCGTGCCGTCGTGGTCGCGCAACAGAGCCCCGGAACGCCAGTGCAGGCCGGTGGTGAAGCGGTGCTCGCGGGCGATGAACCAGGTGGGGATGCCGGGCGGGATGGTGTGCAGCCGGTACTTGAGCCGGATGACGCGCCGGTGCCGCCGCTGTGCCTCCGCCCACACCGGGCCGTAGGCGGGCGGTTCCCACGGGAGCAGTTCCACCACCAGGCTGCTGTGCCGGCTGGTGGTCCGGTACGAGAGGTCGAAGCGCTCCATCATGCTGACGAAGTGCTGGTGGAGTGCCACGTCCAGGTCGGCCCACAGCTCGCGCCGATGCTCGGAGGTGAACACCCCGTCGTTCTCGCGTACTTGACGAGCATCGAGGACGCGGCTGATGTACGAGGTCAGCCACTGCGGATGCAGGACCACAAGGTCCTTGAGTTCTTCGTCGTCCGAGTAGACCAAGACGTCCCCGAGGCTGTGCAGGGCCAGGGCCAGCTCGTGCTGGTGGACGGGGTCGGTCACGTCCTTCGCGGCCATGAACTCGTACATCTGCGCCGGTGTCACGTACCGCTCCGGGCGGGCGCGCACCGCGTTCGCGGCCTCCAGCCAGGTGCGCGGCCAGCGTACGCCCATCAACGGCAGCCGCGCGGCCTCGACGGCGATCCGCTCGCGCACCGCCGCCACGCCCTGGCCGGTGGCGGAGTCGGCCGACATGCTCGCCACGATGACGCCGGGGTAGTCGGCCTGAATGTCGGACAGGGGCAGGTCCGCCGGGCGCGGGTCCAGATGGGTGGCGACCAGGATCACCGGGGCCTGCGGGGCACGGGCCTTGATCAGGTCGAGCCAGTAGTAGAGCTTGCTCTCCTGCCAGCCGACCTGGGCGTCCCACAGGAGCAGGAAGAGGGAACGGTCCGTCAGGAAGAACTGGTGGGTGGCGTGGTAGATCTCCTGGCCGCCGAAGTCCCAGGTGGCCAGGTCCATCGTGATGCCCCGGCCGGGGGCAGGCAGGCGGGGGTGCGGAAGCCGTAATCGGGACACTTCGAGGCCGTGGGTGCTGTCCTCGTTGCGGTCGAAGGGCTCCCCGCGCAACGCCTTGAGCAGCGAGGTCTTGCCGGCCCTGCCCTGGCCGACCAGCAGCACCTTGGACGTCCACTGGAGCTCGGAGCCGCGGCCCTGCTCGGCGAGGAAGGCGAGGATGGCGGACCGGCCGCCGGCCACGATCTCGGGCGGCGGGGAGATCAGGGGGTTGTCGGAGACGTCCAGTTCGGTGAGGCGCTTGAGCCCGCTGAGTGAGGCGGGTAGGTCGACCAGTGCGTTGCTGCTCAGGTTGAGGAACCGCAAGCGGGTCAACGCTGCCATTTCCTCCGGGAGTTCCGTCAGCGCATTGCCCTCTGCGCGGAGGGTCGTGAGCCGGGTCAGCCGCCCGATGGAAGCGGGCAGCCGGGTCAGCCGGTTGTCGTTGAGGTACAGCCGTGTCAGCTCGGTGAGTGCCCCGATCTCCTCGGGAACCTCTTCGAGTCCCAGCCGCCCGATGTCCAGGGCCTCGCTCTCGTTGCGACGGCACTCCTCGATCAGTCGCAGCGCGGATTCCCGTGCAGTTTCCACCCGACCCCCTCGCCCCTGGGCGCGGCCAGTCTGTCACGGGGGCGTCCGGCTCGTAGGGTGAACGGAGGGGGCTGCGGGGTTGGTTGGGGTGTCACCGGTCCGGCGGGGTCGTGAAGCGGTTCAGGGCCGCGGTCGTGAGGGTGGCTATGGCGGGGCGGAGGGAGCGGCGGATGTCGGGGGCGAAGCGGGGGGAGTGGTTGGGGGGTGGCGGGGTGTCCGTGCCGGGGGCGGGTGGGGGAGCCGTGCCCAGCATCCAGTAGACGAGGGGGACGCCCGGGTGTCCGTGCCCGGCTGCGCCGGCGTCGCCGAAGAGGGGGAAGTCCTCGGTGGCCGGCGAGCCGGGCCAGTCCAGGACCCGCGCGGCGCCCAGGAGGTGCCGGTGCGCCCGGCGTACGGCGGCGGTGGCGGCCGGGTCGCACCACAGCGGTGCGGCCCGGGAGGTGACGGTGAGGTCCGGTGCGCGGGGTGCGTCCGAGGCGGCGCACTCGGCCCGGACGATCCGGTGCACCGCGGCCAGCGCCCGCTCCAGCGCCGGTTCGTCGAAGGCCCGGATCCCGATGCCCAGTTCGGCGTGGTCCGGGATCACGTTGGCGGCCGTCCCGGCGCGCAGCGTGCCCACGGTCAGCGTCACCTGCTCGGCGGGGGCGCTCTCCCGGGCCACCACCGCCTGCAGCCGGGTCACCACGGCGGCGGCGGTGAGCACCGGGTCCACCGCCAGGTGCGGGGTGGCGGCGTGGCCGCCGCGGCCGTGCACGACCACCTCCAGGACCGCCCCGGCCGCCGTCATCGGCACGCCCACGGGGGCGTGCGCGACGGTCCCGGCCGGCAGCGGCGCGGCGTGCTGGGCGAGCACCGCGGCCGGCCGCCCGAAGCGCTCGTACAGGCCCTCGCCGAGCATCGCGGCCGCCCCGGTCAGGGTCTCCTCGGCGGGCTGGCCGACCACCACCAGCGTGCCCCGCCACCGGTCGGCGAGCCGGCCGAGCAGGTCGGCCGCGCCGGCCGCCGCGGCCAGGTGCAGGTCGTGACCGCAGGCGTGCATCAGGGCGGAGGCGCTGGCGTAGGGCAGCCCGGTCTCCTCCCGGACCGGCAGGGCGTCGAGTTCGGCCCGCAGCCAGACGCGCGGGCCCGCGCCGTTGTGCAGCACGCCCACGACGCCGTGTCCGCCCAGGCCCCGGGTGACCGTGCAGCCGGCCGCCACGAGCCGGGCCGCGAAGCGGTCCGCGGTGCGGGCCTCGGCGCCCGAGGGCTCCGGGTGCGCGTGCAGGTCCAGGTAGAGGCCGAGGGCCGGCCGCAGCACCTCCTGGGCGCGGGCCAGCAGTCCCTCGGCCGGTGCGGCGGGCGAGGGGGGCGGCGTGGCAGGGGGCATCGGTGCGCTCCGGGGCTCGGCCCGGCCCCCGCCCGCGGTGCGGCGGGGGCCCGGCGGGGCGGTCAGGGGAAGGGGTGCGGGGCCCGGCGCAGCTCCGCCTCGGTGAGGTCGCGCTCGCGGTGGCCGCCCCGGCGCAGCGCCGTCCGCAGCCGGGGCATCCGCAGGGCCCGCTGCCGGTTCCAGCCGAAATCGATCGGCAGCAGCCCCGGCACCACGGTGGCGACCGTGCTCAGTCCCATCCGGGCCTGCTCGGGCGGGGTCTGGTCGACCGCGATCACGTCGTGGCCGGCCCCGGCCAGGGCGTCCACCACGGCCATCACGTCGTCCCGCAGGTCGCCGGTCTGGGGCCGGCCGTGCGCCTGCCAGTGCGCGTACACCTCGTCGTACGGCCGGGCCGGGCCGGCCTCCAGGTACGAGCGGGCGTACCGGGCCATCGCCGGCAGCCCGTACAGCTGGGGGTGGTCCTTCAGGTGCCGCACCAGGGCGAAGTACTCGGCCATGGCGTCCAGTTCGGCCCGCCGCTCGGCGGTCTGCCGGGCCAGGTGCGGGATGTAGCTGAGCACCTCCGACAGCGCCCCCTCGACCGCGGCGAGCGGGTCCAGGGAGGCCGCGGCGGCGAAGGACAGGGTGCCCGGCCCGCCGTCCCGGCGCACCCCGACCACCGTGACCGCGGGCACCGCCAGGTCGATCCGGTTGTCGAAGGCGTGCACGTCGTAGCCCTGGAGGGCGGCGCGTTCGACCATGGCGGCGACCGTGCGGCTGCCGGTGGTCGCCAGGTCGACGCGGGGCAGGTCGGCCGCCCCGTACCAGCCGATCAGGAAGGAGTCCCGCTCGATCAGCTCCAGCAGCCCGCCGAGCACGGCCTCCTCCGGAGCGCCGCCGATGGCGCAGCCGTTGGAGCACTCGAAGACGAAGTCGTCGTCAGCCGTCGGGATGCTGTAGTAGACCAGCCGGGAGGGCACCAGGACCGGGCGGTCGTCGCGCAGCGACCAGCCCCACTCCCAGGGGATGGCCCGGCCGGGGTCGAAGGGCCGCACCAGCGGGTCGTCCCGGTAGGTCTCGGGGGCGTACAGCCCGCACACCGCCGGGTCGACCGCGTCCGCCCGCAGCTCGTCGTACGAGCCGACGACCGGGGCCCGGCCGCCGCGCCGGTGGGTGCCCGCGTAGCGTTCCAGCCCTTCCAGGAAAGCGAGCCGGCGGCTGGTCGCGAAGGAGTTCTCCTGGCCGCTCCAGGTCACGTCGTGCAGTCCCGCGTACCCGCGGACGAAGGCGCTGCCGGCCACCGGGGCGGTGGTGGAGGAGGTCACGTCGGTCCAGGTGCCTGCCCCCAGCGCCCCGCAGACCGGATTGGCCAGCGCGCCCTCCGGCAGCGGGTGGGCGGAGGCCTTGCGGATCCGGTAGCCGTCCGGGTCCGGCTTGGGCCGCGGGAGCGGTGCGAGCGAGGGGACCTCCCGCGCGGTGAGCGGCCGGGTGGCCGGACCGCAGTCCGGGCAGAGCGGATCGGCCAGCAGCGGGTACGTGCGCACCAGCAGGCTGCCCAGGTCCAGCCGGGTCACCTGCGGCAGCGCCCGGTCGGCGGCCGGCCCCGCCGGGCCCGCCGGCCCGGGGCCGGTCAGCACCGCCGTGCACAGCGCGGCCACCGCGTCCCGGGCGTGTGCCGTCAGCAGCGGCCAACTCCCGGCCGGGCGCGGCCCGTCGGGGCCGGCCGTCTCCAGGGCGTTGCGCTCGCTGCGGCTGCGCAGCCGCTGCCAGCGCAGGGCCAGGCAGCGCCCGCAGGCCGGGGCGCTGCCGTCGCCGCCCCACGGGCCGAGGAGCACCGCCGAGGCGGTCAGGTGCACCCGCGCGCCGGGCCGCCGGGCACGCCAGGGGTCACCGGCGACGTCCGCGGCCCCGCGGCCGCCGACCGGCACCACCTGCGGGCCGCCGGTGCCGAACTGCTCGTCCAGGAAGGACTGGAGGGCGTCCCGGGCCTGCGCCATCGGCTCCGCCAGGCGGGCGGGCGCCGTCATGAGCTCTTCGTCCAGCGGAAGAAGCGGGCCGCGAGCGCCCCGAAGACCACCGCGAAGGCGACCAGGCCCACACAGCCCCAGCCGAGGTCGCCGAGGTCGCCGCGGCCGGTCAGGGCCGCCGACACGGCGTCGTTGAGGTAGCGCAGCGGCAGCAGCAGCGACACCTTCTGGAGCCAGTCCGGCATCGAGTCCAGCGGGAAGAAGGACCCGGACAGGAAGGCCATCGGCAGCATCAGGAAGTTGGCGATGCCGGCCACCGACTCCGCGGTATCGGCGACGGAGCCGATGATCACTCCGAGCAGCAGGAAGGTCGTCATGCCCAGGACCAGCACCGGCAGCAGCAGCGGCCAGCGGGAGGCGGGCACCAGCCCGAAGCCCGGCAGCATCGCCACCCCGACGAAGAGCACCGACTGGACCAGCCCCACGCCCAGGGCCAGCACGTACCGGGAGGCGATCACGCTCGACAGCGGGGTGGGGGACATCCGGATCATCCGCAGGATGTCGTCGGCCCGCCACTGCATCAGGGTGAAGCCGATGCCGAAGACGGCGGCGTTGGCCACGCCCCAGGAGAGCACCCCCGAAGCGGTGTAGGAGAGGTAGGAGTAGCCGCTCTCCTCGACGTCCTCGCCGCGGAAGAGCAGCCCGAAGACCACCAGGAAGATCAGCGGGAAGGCGAAGGTGAAGAAGACGGTGGTCTTGTCCCGGACCTGGGCGCGGTAGCCCGCTGCGGTCAGGGCGGCGTAGGCGCTCATGCCTGCTGCTCCAGGTTGTCCGTGGCGTGCGGGGCCGGGTGGGCGGCTCCCCGGGCGGTGAGTTCGAGGTACACGTCCTCGAGGCTGGCGGTGCGGGTCTGTACGCCGTCCAGGCCGGTCAGGGCGTCGACGGCGGCGAGCACCCGGCCGGTGGCGCGGGTCTCCAGGACGAGGTGGCCGCCCTGCACGTCGACCGCGTCCACCCCGGGCAGCTCCCGGGCCTGCTGCTCGTCGAGCCGGCCCAGCGGCACCAGCAGCCGGCTGCCGGTGCCGAAGGTGCGGATCAGGTGCTGCGGTTCGTCGGTGACGACCAGTTTGCCGGCCACCAGGATGCCCACCCGGTCGCACAGCGCCTCCGCCTCGTCCAGGTGGTGCGTGGTGTACACGATGGTCCGGCCCTCGGCCTTGAGGCCGCGCAGCACCTGCCACAGGTCCCGCCGGCCCTCCGGGTCGAGGGCGGCGGTGGGCTCGTCCAGGAAGATCAGCTCGGGGCCGTGGACCAGCGCCGAGGCGATCGCCAGGCGCTGGCGCTGGCCGCCGGAGAGGTCGTCGACCCGGACCCGCTCCCGCCCGGCCAGGCCCACCGTCTCCAGGGTCGCGTCCACCGCCGCACGGTCGGCGCCGAACAACGCCGCGACGGTCCGCAGGTGTTCGTGGACGGTCTGCCGGACGAAGAAGGCCGAGGACTGGGTCTGCACGCCCAGCCGGGGCAGCAGCCGGGTGTTGCGCGGCCAGGGCGACTCGCCGAAGACCCGCACGGTGCCCGAGTCGGCCCGGCGCAGCCCTTCCATGATCTCCACCAGGGTGGACTTGCCGGCGCCGTTGGGGCCGAGCAGGCCGAAGAACTCGCCGCGCCGGATGGCCAGGGACACCCCGTCCACGGCCCGGCTCGCGCCGTAGCTCTTGGTCACGTCGACGGCCTCGACGGCCGGCCGGTCTCCGGGGCCGGTGCCGGGGGTGGGGGCGCTCATTGGGGTACCTCATTCATGGTGGCGTGGTCCTTGGCCGTCGGGAGGTCAGCGGAGGAGCAGGAGGAGGGCCGTGCAGCTGCCGGCCGCCGCGAGCAGCACCATGGCCGCCGCCGTGACCGCGTAGGCCGTGTGGATGCGGCGGGCCCGCGGCGGGTAGCCGGCGACGGCCGCCCGGCCGCCCCGCCGCAGGGCCAGGTAGGCGCGGGTCTCCGGGGCCAGCTGCGCGCTGCCCAGGGCGTGGCTGAGGATGCGGTACCCGTCCAGCGGCGGCAGCGGGACCAGGTTGCTCAGGGCCTGCACGATGCCGACGAACAGCGCGCCGGTGAGCGGCGGGCGGGCCGGGTCCGCCGGGTCGAGCAGGGCCCACCACAGCCCGAGCGGCAGCAGGAGCAGCAGGTTGACGTGGGCCCCGGCGGCGGCCACCACCAGCTTGGCCCGGCGGCCGGGCAGGAAGAGGTAGTCGTCGACGGTGCAGTACATCATCATGGCCGGGAACCGCCAGCGCAGCCCGATCTCGGTGACGTGGCCGCCGTAGTGCCGGGCGGCGATGCCGTGGGCCAGTTCGTGCAGGCAGACGCTGAACCACAGGAAGACCGCGAACGGCACCAGCAGCAGCGGGCGGCCCAGCAGCTCCCGGGTCCCGTCCAGGCAGCCGGCCGGATCGGCGAGCACCGCGACCGCCATCACCAGGACGGCCGCGACCAGCGGGAGTTGGACCGAGGGCCGCAGCAGCGGGGCGAGCGGCCGGTGCAGCCGCCCGGCGGTCCGGTGGGCGTCGGCGACCGTGCGGCGGCTGCCCTTCCAGAGGGTGCCGGTGCGGGCCGGGCCCGGCTCCGGGGGCGCCGGGTCGGGCGCCCCGGCCAGCAGCCCGCGGGCGCCGAGCAGCCCCAGCAGCCGGGTCCACTGCTCCTCGGGGAGCCGCAGCCGGTAGCGCTCCGCGTACTCCGCCACCACCGCGTCGAGGTTGCGGGTGCCGTCCAGCCGGCTGATGACGAAGTGCTCCTTGGGGCCGACCTCGAAGGTGGCGCCGCTGACCGGGTGCCGGATGAGGTGGACGGTCCGCGGGCCGCGCAGCACCGGCGGGCCGATCTGCACGCCCGGGCGCAGGGCCGGCCGGTAGGCGCGGGCCGCCGCGGCCCGGTCGGTGGTGCTCACGAGGCCCCCGGCTCGCGCAGCACCCGGCCCAGCACGAAGGCCAGGTACGCCTCGTCCCGGATCGTCACGTGCAGCCGGTTGTTGGTCATGTGCATGTACGGCGAGAGCAGCCGGGGCAGTACCGCCGGCAGGTGCGTGACGGTCACCAGCGGGGCCGCGTCGGGGTCCTCGGCCCGCTGCTGGCCGGTGTCCTCGCGGGCCGGGCCGTCCCACGCGGGGAAGGCCAGGTCACCGCGGGCGGTCAGGTCGGCCACCCGGTCGCGCAGCTCCAGGCAGTGCTCGGCCCAGCCGCGCAGGAAGACCGGCAGCCGCCCCGGCTCGCGGCTCGCCACCGCCGCCCGCAGCTGCGCGAACCGGGCGCCCAGCCCGGGCGCCATCCGCTCGTAGGTCTTCTCGTACTCGGTGGAGCCGATGAAGCCGGTGCCGGGGAACAGCCGGTGCCAGAAGGCGTAGTACGAGTCGAGGTAGTCCGCCAGCCGGTCCTCCTCGGGCAGGAAGCAGCTCGCCATCACCATCATCAGCTGGGCGGAGGTGCCCAGCAGCACCGTCCGCAGGTGCAGGTTCATGGTCCGGTACGCCTCCAGGACCAGGTCGCTGGAGTGCCGGAAGTGCCATTCGGCGAGCTCCACCCCGGCCGGGCCGCCGTACTTGGCGTACTCGGGCGCGTAGGGCTGGTACGCGAAGGAGTTGTTGGGCCGTAGCCGCATCCGGCCGTCCGGGCCCATGTACGCGGCCCGGTCCTCGCCGGGGAACTCGATGTCGAAGAGGGAGTTGTAGAAGTCCTTCAGGAAGCCCGAGTCGACCTCGTACAGCGCCGGCCGGGCCTTGAGGAAGCCGCTGACCGCCTCCTCGGCCCGGCGGCGCACCTCCGCCTCGGCGGCCGGGCCGCTGGGCCGCAGCCGCAGCCGGACGTGGGGCCCCTCCAGCCAATAGTTGATGAAGAAGTACCCGGACAGCAGCCCGTCCTCGGTGAGCGCCCCGACCAGCGGGCGCACGCAGTCGACCAGCAGGGGCTGCGGGTTGGCGGCGTAGTGGACGTGCAGCGCCAGCCAGGGCGGGGCCGCGCCGTCCACGGGTCCGCGGAAGGCGGCGGGTTCGGTCAGTTCGGGCATGACGGCGCGACCTCCGGGCCGGACGGCGGGACGGGACGGGCGGACGGGCGGGGCCCGGTGGTGAAGGTCTCGACGGCCAGCTCGGCCACGTGCCGGCCGCGCCGGGAGGTGACGTGCAGCCCGTCCTCGGCGGGCAGCATCTCCTCGAATGCCACCCGGACTCCGGGCGCCCGCTCCACCAGCGCGTCGAGCGCGGACAGGGACAGCGGGCTGTCGAAGTCGACGTAGACCGGTTTGGCGCCGGCCGGCCCCCGGCCGGCTCCCAGGACGCGGGCGAAGCAGCGGTCGGGCAGGCCGTGGCCGCGCCGCCAGCGCTGCCAGGCGAGGAAGTCCGCCGCCTCGGAGTCCGGTCCCGGCCCCGGCACCGGCAGCACCGCCGCCTCGGCGGTCCAGCTGCGCCGGGCGACCACCACGTCCCCGTGGCGCACCCGGGGCCGGTGGCTGACCCCGTCCCCGGCCGGCCCCTCCGGAACCCCGGCCCAGACGTCGAACGGCGCCATGGTGCTGGGCGAGAGCAGCAGCAGGGTCCGGGGGATGGCCGGCAGCGCCAGCGGCACCAGGTAGCCCAGGTAGACCGGGACCACCTCCGCGCCCAGCCGCCGGGAGCGCAGCACCAGCCGGCCGGCCGCCTCGTCGTGCTCGACGTACAGGTCCTCCAGGCCGATCCGGTCCTCCTCGGGCACGCTCGCGGTCTCGCCGGGGCAGACGATCCGGTGGCCGGTCAGCCGCCCGTGCAGGTTCAGGTTGCTGCTCACCGGGCCGCCGGTGACCTCGGCGAGGACCGCGCCGGCCGGGGCCCGGCCGGCCAGCTCGGCGCGCAGCTCCCCGGCCAGTCCCGGCCCGGCCGGGTCCGGCCCGTCGTACAGGTGGGTGAAGCGGCTGAACGGGAAGGCCAGGCCGCCGTAGGACTTGTTGAGCACCACCAGCGGCCGGCCGCCGGGGGGCCGGGAGAGCTGGAGGTGGTGGCTCTGCGGGACGAACCCGGCGGCGAGCGGGGCGAGTGCGGCGGCGGTCCGGTCCAGCAGCTCCGCCGGCAGCTCCACCTCCTCGGCGTCCTGCGCGCCGTCCTCCTCCCAGAGCGCGCGGACGCCCTCGTGGAAGAGCCCGCGGGCCCGGTCCAGGACCCGCATCTCCTCCTGCCCGAGCCAGTTCTCCTCGGGGACGTAGCGGCCGTCCGCGCCGAACGGGACGCGCTTGGCGGTGAAGGACACGTACTGGTCGAAGAAGTCCTCGTGGAAGTCGTGGACCAGGCCGAGCAGGTCCTCGCAGCGGCCGCCCCGGCCGTACCGGGCGAGGAAGAAGCCCAGCAGGGTGATGCGCTGGGGGAGCGTCAGGTCGAAGAGCGGCAGCACCCCCTCGACGGCCCGCAGCGCCCGGCCGGCCGGCCCGCCCAGGACGCCCGGCCCGCAGACCAGGCCGTCGCCGGTGCGGACGTCCTCGTACAGGAGGGTGCCCGGCAGCGTCGGAGTGTCGGCGCCCAACTCAATCTGGATGTCGTTGAGTTGACTGCGCAGGGTGCCGAGCAGCGCCCGCCGGCCGGGGACGTCCGCCGCCGGGTAGCGGGCCAGGCAGTCGGCCGGGCCGCCGAGCAGCGCGGCGAGCCGGTCGGCCCAGGGCGCGCCGAGCGAGCCCAGCGCCGCGCGGTAGGCGGCCAGCGGGTCGGGGTCGTGCACGTCCGTGCGGAGCAGCGGGACCTGCACCATGCCGACGTCCAGCAGGGCGGCGGCGTACCGCTCGCACTCCTCGCGGCCGGCCCGGTGCTCGGCCGCCAGCCAGTCGACCAGCTCCCGCAGCCGGACGCCCTCCGGCCGGGCCCCCAGCCACTCCAGCAGCCGCTCCAGCGTCCCGCTGCTGCGCAGGAAGAACAGCCGGTCGCGGACCGCGTCGAAGGTGACGGCCGCGCCGTCGTCCCCCTGGGTGGTCTCGTGCCGGACGTACCGGATGCGGTCGGCGTCCCGCTCCCAGCCGGGCGAGAGCACCACGGGCAGGTCCCGGCGGCGGTCCGGGTCGGCGGTGATCAGCCGGGTCAGCCGGGTGAGCTGGACGACGTTGAGCCGGACGTGGCTCACCCACTCCTCGCCGGGGTCCAGCGCCGCCCCGTCGTCCGCCGGGCCGCCCTCGAAGGAGGCCAGGCCGATGCCGGTGAAGGTGCTGAAGGGGCTGGTCTTGCACGCCGTGCGGTACAGGTACGCCAGCGCCGAACGCTCCACCTTGCGCAGCCGGTTGGCGGGCCGGGCGGCGGTGTCCCGCAGGTAGGCGTCCAGCCGGCCGTCCAGGGTGGGGGAGGCGAGCAGCAGTCCGGCGCGCAGCCGCTCCTCGGCCAGGGTCCGCCGCAAGGCGGCGCGGGCGGCGCCGAGTTCGGCCCCGAGCAGTTCGGGTCCGGAGTCGGTCAGCTCGGCGAGCCGGACCCGGTCGCGCAGCCAGGCCGCCGCGCGCCGGCCGGTCTCCGGATCGGCCTCGGCCACCAGGCGGACGGCCGCCTCCGGGTCGGCCGGCAGCCGGTTGTTGAAGATCCGCCGGCGCAGGTCGAGCAGGGCGCGGCGGCGGGCGGCGGCGGCCGGGCCGTCCGCGGGGCCGGTGGTGGACTTGACGAGGGTGTGCAGCAGGTCGCTGAGCAGGGCCCCGGTGGTGGCCAGCCGCTGTTCCTCGGCCAGCACCACCTCGGCCCACCGGCCGGTGCCGACGCAGCGCAGGGCGTGCACCGTCTCGACGGGCAGCCCGGCCGCCCGGAGCACGAAGCGCCGGCCGGGCTCCCAGCCGGCCGGCGGCGCCGCGGCGGCCCCCGGCGCGCCGGACTCTGTGGATGTCATGGGCATTCCTCCGGGGCCGTCAGACGATCTCGTGGTGGAAGTCGGCGGGCCCGGGCCGTTCGTGGCCGAGCGCCATGATGAGCAGCGGGGCCTCGTCGCCGTCGGCGAGGCCGAGCCGTTCGGCGTAGGAGACGTTGTCGAAGCCGAGCGCCACTCCGGCGCCCAGGCCCAGGGCGGCCGCCGCCAGGTAGAAGCTCTGGGCGACCGCGCCGGCGGTGGCGACCGCGAGCCGGTAGCCGCGCTCGCCCACCGCGTCCAGCACGGCGGTGGTCCGCACGGTGGGCACCAGGACCGCCCCGGCCTGCTCCAGGTTGTAGTTGGCCAGGAAGTAGTTGGCCTGGAGGAAGGCCCCCTGGGGGCCGTCCGCGACCCGGCGCAGCCCGCCCCGGCCCGGCTCGTAGGCGTAGGCCCCGGGCTCGATGCCGTCCAGGTGGCTGACGAAGGCGTAGAGGCGGGCGAGCCGCACCTCGCCGGCCGGATCGGCGTCCCCGGCCAGCCGGGTGTCGGCGCAGGCCGCCAGGACCGCCGAGAGCTGCGCCGGGGTGACCGGGCGCCGGGCGTCGAAGCGGCCGAAGCTGGAGCGGCGCTCGCGCAGGGTCCGGCGCAGGCCGGTGGCGGGCGGCGCGGGCGGCGGCAGCTGTACCCGGATCCCGCCGCTCTCTCCGTCGGATTCCCCGCCGGGGTCCGGCCGGGCCGCCGCGGCGGCCAAGGCGCCGGGCGCCGGCCGGTCGGCGGCCCCCGCCAGGGTCGCGGCGTGCATCTCCCGCAGGGCGGCGAAGTCCAGCAGGGTGCGGGAGCGTTCGGCGTCCCGGTGCCGGACCACGGGCCGGTGGCCGGGGCCGGCGGCGGGCGCCGGCCCGGCAGCGGCGGGCCCGGCCGGGGGTGCGTCCCAGTGCAGCGGCACCACCGCGAAGACGGCCTCCTGCTCCCCGGGCACGCCCAGCAGTTCGTTCAGCCCCGGCTCGTCGAACCACAGCGCCGGGGCCAGCCGCAGCCCCCGGGCCGCCGCCCACACCCGCCAGGTCTGCACCAGCGTGCCCAGGTCGGTGGCGACCACGTGGAAGGAGAAGCTGTTGTACTTGAAGGAGTTCTGCCAGTACTTCACGCCCAGCACCAGGTATTGGTCGGTGTCCGCGGCGCCGTCCGGGGCCCGGTCGCCCAGCGCCCGGCGCACCCGGTCCGTGACGTCCCCGGCCAGCAGCCGGTGCAGCGCGTGCCGGTGCACGTCGTAGTGGTGCAGCCCGGGCAGCAGCGGTCCGCTCGGCCCGGCGGCCCAGTGGATGCTCACCGGGTAGAGCCCGCCGCCGCCCGCCGTGCCGCGTGACCAGTTCGCGTGCGGGTAGTACGGCAGGCCGGCCAGGTCGGTGTTGGCCTGCACGCCCAGCCGGCGCCCGGTCAGCCCGTACGAGTCCTGCAGCATCGCGGACAGCAGCGGCAGGGTGAACCCGCGGGCCGCGTCCCCCGGCGCCACCGGGGCGAGGCCGGGCCACAGGCCGGGGGCCACCGGCACGTCCGCCAGGTCCCCGGTGCCGGGCAGGGCGAACGCCTCGGCGTGCGGGTAGTGCTTGCCCCGGCGCGGGCCGTCGGCCCAGTCCACGACGTGGTCCACCGGCTCCATCGGGACGCGGCCGCGGTGCAGGACGGCGCGGGCGTACTCATGGGCGTACCCCACGGTTTCCCCTCTCTCGGTGCGCGGCGCGTGCGCGCCGCGGTGGTCGGCGGCCGGTCACGGGAACGGGTGCGGGCCGGGGTTGAGCCCGGCCGGGGTCAGGTCGTCGGGCCGCAGGCCCGCCTCGCGCAGCGCGGTGCGCATCCGGGGCAGCCGCGGGGCGCGCTGCCGCGTCCAGCCGAAGTCCAGCGGCAGCAGGCCCGGTACCAGCACCTTCACGGTGTGCAGTCCCAGCGCGCGCTGCTCGGGGGCGCTCTGGTCGACCACCACCACGTCGAAGCCGGCGCCGGTCACCGCCGCCACCGCGGCGAGCAGGTCCGCCCGGACGTCCGTACCGGAGTCGTCGGCCCGGGCCCAGTGCAGGTCGGCGAGGCGGACCGGCGCCGGTGGCGCGGCCGGGCGGAGCAGGAAGTCGGCGTACCGGGCCATCTCCGGCACCGCGTACACCAGGGGGTGGTCGTGCAGGCTGGTGATCTTCGTGAAGTCGGCGGCCATGGCGCGGTAGCCGGCCTCGTCGCGCGCGAAGCGCTGGTGGAGCTGGACCGAGTCGGTGGCGATCTCGCAGAGCGCCGCGGCCAGCGCGGCGGCCGGCTCGGGCGCCGCACCGGCCCCGAAGCACATCCGGGCCGGGCCGCCGTCGAACCGCTCGGCGACCGCGGTCACCACCGGGACCGGGAAGGTGATCCGGGTGTCGAAGAACCGCGCCCGGTAGCCGTACATGGCCATCCGCTCCACCATGATCCGGACGTCCGGGGCGGTGTCGCCGAGGTCGATCTCGGGCAATGGCTGCCGGCCGTGCCAGGCGAGCAGGAAGGCGTCCCGCTCCAGCACCTCCATCAGCCCGCCGAGTGCCGCCTCCTCCAGACTCCCGCCGGAGGAGCAGCCGTTGGAGCTCTCCTGGACGAACCGGTGCTCGATGCCGGGCTTGTGGTAGTACGCCAGCACCTCCGGTACCGCACGCGGGGCGGCGTCCCGCAGCGACCAGCCCCACACCCAGGGCACCGGGCGGTCCGGGGCGAACGGCGGCACCCACGGGTTGGCCCGGTGGAACTCCGCGTCGTACAGGCCGGTCTCGCGCGGGTCGACGGCGGTGGGACCCAGCTCGTCCAGGGTGGCGACGAGGGTGACGGCCCGGCCCCGGGCGCGCATCCCGGCGAACCGCTCCAAGCCCTCCAGCACGCCGATCCGGGTGCTGTCGCGGTAGTTGTCGGTGTGCCCGCCCCAGAAGGTCTCCCGCAGGTAGTCGCCGGACCGGCTGGAGAAGCAGCCGACGGTGGCCGAGGTGGTCGGCGAGGTGACGTCGCAGACCACCGAGGGCCCCACGGCGCCCCAGTGCGGATTGGCGAAGGCGTCCACCGGCAGCCGGTAGTCGTCCAGGTGCCGGACCCGGCCGGAGCCGGGCCGGTGGGCGGGCGCCGGCCGCAGCTCCAGGGCGGCGGAGTCCGCGGTCACCGGCAGCGGGGTGCCGCACCGGGGGCAGTCCGGCTCGGGCACCAGCGGGTGGTGCCGGACCGTGAGCCCTTCGAGGTCCACCAGCCACACGTCGGGGAACGTCCCCGCCCCGTCCGGGGGTTGGGCCGCGAGCCGCCCGATCAAGCCGGCGACCGCCTGCGCGGCGAACGGCAGCCGGTAGGGCCAGGGGCCCGACTCCCGCGTGCCGCCGCGCAGTTCGAGCCCTTCCCGCAGCCCCACCGAGCGCACCGCCTGCCAGCGGCGCCGCAGACAGGAGCCGCAGCCGGGACGGCCCGGCACCGGCCAGGGGCCGACCATCACCTGGCGGCCGTACAGGTGCACCGGGAGCGGGGCGCCGGCGCCCTCCGGCCCGCCGTACCCGCTCTCCCCTCCGGTGGACGTCTCCTCGGCGAAGGCGTCCCGCACCCCGAGGGCCCGCACCGCGAGGGCGGGGAGCCGGATGCCCGGGGCGGCCGGCAGCTCCGCCAGCGCGCGGCGCAGCGCGGCGGCGAAGCTCCGGCAGTCCGCCTCCCGGGTGCCCGCCGCCCCGGCGGGGGCGGTGCCGGCGGGCTCAACGGCCATCGGCGGCCGCCCCGGTGAGCAGCACCCGGACCGTGTACAGCCCGGCCGCCGGCAGGTCCGCGGCGTGCGTGGGCACCACGAAGGCGTCCCGGCCGGCCGCGGCCAGCCGCTCCAGCACCTGCGCCCAGGTCGACTCGCCCGCCCCGCCCGCCGGGGTGCCCGCCGGGCCGGTGACGGGTATCAGCAGCGGATCGAGGTCGGCGAGCAGCGGGTCCCCGGTGTCGGGGGCGCCCAGCACGCCCTCCGCGGCGAGTTGGACGGTGCCGAGCAGGTCGCGCAGGGCGTCCACGGCCGCGGCCGTCCGGTCCAGGGCGGCCCCCACCGCCCAGCGGGCGGTCTCGGTGGGGCCCGCCGCCGTGGCCCGGGCCAGCACCACGGACACCCCGGTGCGGTCCGCCTCGCCGAGGTCGAGGAGTTCCACCCCGAACTCCAGGTGGCCCGCGGAGCGCAGCAGGAAGCCGGCCTCCGGGTCGTCGGCCAGTGCGGCCGGGTCCAGTACGGCGGTCTGCCCGGCGCCGCGCACCGCGCGCCGCAGCGCGTCGTGGGCCAGCGCGGAGAGCAGGCCCGCGGCGGCGGCCTCCGGCAGGCCGCCGCCCGCGCCGGCCCCGGCCCGGGAGGGTTCGAACCGCCGGTCCTGGTTGTCCGGGCCGAACGGCCGCACCGCGCCGGCCGGCACCCGTACCGGTTCCTTGGTCAGCAGCGAGGTGGCGGCCAGCCAGGCGGTCACCGGGTCGGCCCCGGCCCCGGTGGCCGTGGTCAGCTCCTGCGCCGTCACCGCCCGGACCCGGTCCGGCCGGTCCGCCCCGTCCGGCACGGGCGCCGCGGGGACCACGTGCTCGGCGTAGACGAGGGCGGCGGCCTCCAGCGCGCGCAGCCGGGCGCCCGCGGTGTGCTGCACGTCGAAGGCGGCCACCGTCCGCGTCCCGGCCGCCCCCAGGCCCAGCTCCACCGCGCCCACCTTCAGCGGGGTCTGCACCACCGGCTCGTCCGCGTACCGGGTGAACACCCCGACGGACGGGCGCAGGGCGAGGGCGCGGCGGTCCAGCTCGGCCAGCGGGCCCTCGGTCGCCGCGTCGTCCGGGGCGGCGGCCACCACCGGCCGGAAGGCCGTCCGGGCGGGCAGGCCGGTCAGGTCCACCGGCGCGGTCGAGGCCTCGCCGGCCGGGCAGTAGGGGCACCGCGGGTGCGGCAGCAGCCGCTCCGCCAGCACGTCGAAGGAGGCCATGTCCTGGAGCAGGACCTGGCCCCGGGTCTCGGCCGGCAGCGCCCCGGTGACCAGCCGGAACACCTCGTAGCCCAGCAGGTTGCCGAGCATCGCGGCGAGCGGGCCGCGCGGCTGCGGTCCGGGCGCGGTACCGCCCAGGGCCAGCGCGCTCCAGAAGCCCGCCGCCACCGCCGCATCGCCGGTGGCGGACAGCCGCAGTGCCGCGCAGGCCGGACAGCCCGCGGTGTCCGGGGCCACCACCGGCCCGACCACCGCCCGCCCGCCGAAGGTCCAGGCCGGCAGCAGCAGCCGGCCCGCCGGCACGCCCCCGCGCACCAGCTCGGCCGTGCTCCGGAACGCCGCCGGGCCTCCGGCCGCCACCACCACGTCGTACTCCTCGTACGCGCTCCAGCCCCGCGGGCCGCGGGCGGCCGGCAGCAGGGTCAGGGCGGCCGGCGCACCCTGCTCCGCCAGCTCCGCGGCCTCGGCCCGCAGCGCCCCGAACTCCCCGCCGGTGGCCGGTCCGCCGGCCGGGCCGGGTGCCACCGCGACGGCGGCGCAGCCGTTGCGCAGCAGGGACAGCGCGCACCAGCGGGCCACCGGGCCGTCGCCGAGCACGGCGACCCGGGTGCCCCGGAAGGCCGCGAACCGGGCCGGCGCGCCGTCCGCGTAGTGGTCCAGGTAGCCGATCTGCTCGGCGAACCGGGCCGCGACCGCGGGGTCGAGGACCGGGCCCGCCCCCTCCTCGGGGTCCGGCACCGGGCGGGCGAAGCCCCGCGCGTACAGCGCCTTGACCAGGCCGCCGACCATCGCCTTCTGCGCGTCCTTGAAGCCCGCGCAGATCTCGGCCACGGTCCGGCTGCCGTCCAGGTGGGGCACGAGCAGGGTGGCGAAGCGGTAGGCGGACGGGGAGCTGAGCTGGAAGCCGCCGTCGGCGTTGTGGAAGACCACGCCCTGGGGCGTCTCGGTGTAGAGCACGTCGCGGCGCACCCTGGGCCGGGTGCCGGCGGTCTCCTCGTACGGCGTCGTGGGCATGCGGGGATCACACCTCCGGGTCGCGGCCGGTCGGCCGCACGGAACGGGAAGGGCGGGGCTGCGGGTCGCGGGGCACCGCGCGGGCGCCGTCAGGCGGCCCCGGACGGGAGCGCGCGCCGGACCGCGGCGGCGACCGGTTGCGGGAGGGCGCCGGTCCGCCCGGACCGGCGCAGCGCGTGCGCCCGGAACAGCGGGTTCATCCGGAAGGTCCCGGGCTGGTCCTCCTCCAGGAGGCCGTGGTCCAGGAGCCGTTCGAGGACTTCCTCGGCCTCCGTCTCGGGGACGCCGAGGGCGCCGGCCGCGGCCGGCGCGGCCAGCGGGCCGCCCAGCCGGGCCAGCCGCAGGTGTGCCTCGGCCAGCGGTCCGGGCAGCCGGTGCAGCGCCCCGTCCAGGGCCAGCGGCACCGACATCCGCGGATCGTCCGGCAGCGCCAGCCGGGCGGGCAGGTCCCGGCGCAGCCAGCCGGCGTAGTCCGCCAGCCGGGTCTTGGGCCGGGTCAGCAGTCGCGCCCCGACGATCCGCAGCGCCAGCGGGACGTGTCCGCAGGTCTCCGCCAGGGCGTGCACGGCGGCCGGTTCGGCCGCCACCCGCTCCTCGCCGAGTACCGCGGTCAGCAGGGCCCCGGACTCCGGTGGGGCCAGGGTGCCCAGCGGCACGACGGCCGGGCCGTGGGTGGCCACCAGCGCGGCCAGCCCCATCCGGCTGGTGACCACGACCGCGCCGGGGCCGGCGGGTTCGAGCAGGGCCCGGACCTGGTCAGGGTGGACCACGTCGTCCAGGACGACCAGGCAGGGGCCGGCGGCGGTGGCCGGGCGCACCGAGCGCAGTTCGGCGGCGGCCTCGTCGGCGGGCCGGGGGGTGCCGTCGGGTCTGCTCATCGGCAGCAGGAAGCAGCCGCCCGGGTACCGGTCCGCCACCAGGTGCGCGGTGTGCAGGGCCAGCGCGGTCTTCCCCATGCCGGGGCCGCCGGAGACCACCGCGAGCCGGGGCCCGCCGGGGCCGGGCGGATCGCTCAAGTGGGCCACCAGGACGGCGGATTCACGGGTCCGGCCGGTGAAGCCGGGGACGTGCGGCAGCCGGGGGGCCTCCTGGGCGGGGTCCTCGGCGGCCGGCGCGGCGGGGGTCAGCATGGCCGCGGTGGTCTCGACGGCCGGCCCCCGCGGTTCGTCGCCGCGCAGGATGGCCAGTTCCAGCCGCCGGAGCTCGCTGCCCGGGTCGACGCCGAGCTCGTCGCGCAGGTGCGCCCGGATCCGCCGGAACTCCGCCAGGGCTTCGTTCTGCCGTCCGACGCGGTACAGCGCCCGCATCAACTGAGCGGTCAGGCCTTCGTGTTGGGGATGGGCCCGGGTGGCCTCCCAGAGGTCCACCAGGACCTCCCGACATCGGCCCCGGGCCAACTGGATCTCGCAGACCCGCTCCAGCGCCCGCAGCCGCTCCTCCACCAGCCTGGGGACCTCGTCGCGGTGCACCAGCTCCGAGGGGACGTTGGTGAGCAGGGGACCCCGCCACAGGCCGAGTGCCGTGCGCAACAGGGGGAGTTCGGCCTCCCCGGCGCCGTCCGCCTCGGTGGTCAGCCGGCGGAAGTGCAGCAGGTCCAGGGAGTCGGCGTCGGCCGGGAGCAGGTAGCCGCCGGCCACCGCGACCACCGCCCGGTCCTCGATGCCGTACTTGGCGAACAGCCGGCGCAGCCGCAGCACGCAGCTCTGTAACGCGGCCTTGGCCGTGGCCGGTTGGTGCTCGCCCCAGACGGCCTCCCGCAGCCGTGCGGTCGGCACCACCTCGCCGGGCCGTACCAGGAGCGCGGCCAGCAGCGACGTCGGCTTGGCCGGTGGCAGTACCACCACGTCCCGCCCGTCGGTGATGCTGAGCGGGCCGAGCAACTGGAATCGCACAGAGTGCCCCCTGTTGACCGTCTGTTGACCGTCTCATGCCCGCCCGGAAACCTTCGGTCGCGTGGCAGTGGTGAGTGTCTACCGGCGTAGATTCCGGGTCAAGGGGGGCGACCATGAAGCACATGGGGCGGATGTGACTCCTGAGACGATGCCGGAACGGCCCTCGCACCGGTGAAATCCCAGGTGGCGGACGTTTCAGAGGCCGCGAGTGAACTTCAAGCCGCGTGCTCCGGGTGCTCGGCGGTCCGGCGTTCCTCAAGGGTTGTCGAGGTGTTCACGCCACGTCGGGCGGCCCGGCCGGAGCGGAACCGGAGCGGCACCCGCCCGGCCCGGGAACGCGGAACGCCCGGCCGGCGCCGCCCCGCGAGGGGAGCGGCACCGGCCGGGCGCGGAAGCACCGGCCCGGGATCAGGCGGAGCAGGAGGTGGTGCTGCAGGTCGAGCTGGAGGTCGAGGTGGAGCTGGTGCTGGTGCAGCCGGCCAGCACGACCTCGCTGGCGTCCGAGTAGTCGGAGATCTCGAAGGTCTCGGCCTCCAGCTGCAGGATCTCGTCCGCGAGGGTGCTCAGGTCGTTGTTCATGGTGCCTCCCGATGAGTCAGGGCGGATCGCGGCGGCCGGTGAGTGCAGGGCGCCGGCCGGGCTCCATTCCACCCGCCCCCGCTCACCGTTCGGCACGTCTCCCGCTCACCGCCCGCTGACGGACCGCTGGCACACCGCGCCAGCGGCGTCCCGGGCGCCGGGCCGTGCGCCCGTCCGTGCGTCCGCGCGCCCCCGCATGGGGGATGGCCGTGGCCGGAAAGCACCCGCACGATCGCCTGCGCACGGTCACCCGGGATCGGGCCCGCCCGTGCACCTCGGTCACACGCCCGCTCGGGTCATCACGGAGGAACGCATGGGGAGACGCTGGCTGGTCACGGGTTGTTCGTCCGGCCTCGGGCAGGCGCTGGCCACCGCCGCCGCCCGGGCCGGGGACGAACTGGCGGTCACCGCCCGCAAGACCGCCGACCTCGAGGAACTGGCCGCCGCCTGGCCCGGCCGGATCACACCGGTCCCGCTGGAACTGCGGGACGCCGACTCCTGCGAGGCCGCCGTCCGTACGGCCCTGGACCGCCTCGGCGGCATCGACGTCCTCGTCAACAACGCCGGGGTCGGGCTCTTCGGCGCGGTCGAGGAGGTCTCCGACGCCGAACTGCGCGACCAGCTGGAGACCCTGGTCGTCGGACCTTGGCGGCTCACCCGCCTCGTCCTGCCCCTGATGCGCGCCCAGGGCCACGGGCACGTGGTCAACGTCTCCTCGGTGGCCGGCCGGATCGCCTTCCCGGGACTGGCCGCCTACATCGCGGGCAAACACGCCCTGGAGGGCATGAGCCAGGCTCTGGCCGCCGAGGCCGCACCGCACGGCATCAAGGTCACCGTCCTGGAACCGGGCATGTTCGCCACCCGCTACGGCACCGCCATGACCGAGGCCGCCCGGCACGTCCCGGCGTACGACGTCACCAACCGCGAGATGCTGGAGGGCGCCCGCGGGCTCGCCGAGAACCCCGAGACCGGCCGCCCCGAGGACTTCGCCGCCCGCGTCCTGGAGATCGTCGGGTCCGAGGCCCCCACCCCGCTGCGCATCCCGGTCGGCAACGACGCGTACGGCTACCTCGACCTGGCCGCGGCGGCCGCGGGCGAGGAGCTGGAGGCGGCCCGGGAACTGGTCCACGGCCCGCCGCCGGCGGTCTGAGGCCGCCCGCCCCTCACCCCAGCCGGGTCAGCGGTGCAGCCTGGTCGTCCAGTCCACCGGGACCCGGTCCGCCGGTCCCGGCGCCGGCTGGTCGGCCGGGTGCCCGGTCGGCGGGGCGAGCGCGGGACCGTTCTCGTACAGGGTCTCGGTGGCGAAGTCCCAGAACCACTCCTCGGCCGGCTCGAAGCTCTGCGCCAGCGGGTGCCCGGTCTCCTTGAAGTGCCCGGTGGCGTGCTGGGCCGGCGAGGAGTCGCAGCAGCCCACGTGCCCGCACTGCGCGCACCGCCGCAGGTGGAACCACCAGCCGCCGACCGCGTCGCAGTCCGCGCAGCCCGGGCCGCTGGGCGGCGCTCCCGGGTCGATGCCCTCGATCTCGCTCATGTGCCCTCGCTCTCCGTGTCGTCCTCCGCCCCCGCGGCGGGGGCGGTCAGCGGCAGCAGCACCTGGAAGCGGGTGTCGCCCGGGACGGACTCGACCGTAAGGCTCCCGTGGTGCTTGTCGACCACGATCCGCCAGGAGATGTCCAGCCCGAGGCCGGTGCCCTCGCCGACCGGCTTGGTGGTGAAGAAGGGATCGAAGATCCGGCCCCGGATCTCCTCGGGGACGCCCGGACCGGTGTCCTGGAACTCCACCAGCAGCCGGTCGCCGGACCGGGCGGTGCGCACCGTCAGCACGCCCTCGCCGCCGGTGCCGCCGATGGCCGACACCGCGTTGTCGATCAGGTTGGTCCACACCTGGTTCAGCTCGGCCGGGTAGGCCGGAACGGCCGGCAGGGAGCGGTCGTACTCCTTGACCACCCGCACCCGCGGTCCGATCTTGCCCGAGAGCATCAGCAGCGTGCTGTCCAGCAGTTCGTGGACGTCCACGTCCCGGTGCGGGGCCCGGTCCAGCTGGGCGTACTGCTTGGCCGCGTCCACCAGGTGCGAGATCCGGGTGGTCGAGTCGTCGATCTCGTCCATCAACAGCTCGGTCTCCACCGTGTAGTTGAGCCAGCCGATCGCGCCCGGCAGGATGTCCGCGGCCACCGCCGCGGCCACCTGCTCGAGCCAGTCGGTGTCCAGCCCGGCCTGCACGAAGACGGGCGCGACCCGCCAGCCCTCCGGGAAGCCGTGGTCCTCCAGCCAGTCGGCCAGCTCGTCCTCCCGGTCCGAGGCCTCCAGCGGGCTCAGCGCCGTCGCCTTGGCCACCCGCTCGGCGGTCCGCTCCTGGATCTCGATCAGCCCCGCCAACTGCTCGCGGGAGTAGGGGCCCTGCGCGATGTGTGCCAGCTTGTGACGCATCTTGCCGACCCGCTCGCGCAGCGCCGCGGTGGCCCGGACCGCAGCCGCGGCCGGGTTGTTGAGCTCGTGGGTCAGCCCGGCCGACAACGACCCCAGCGCCAGCAGCCGTTCGCGCTGTCCGATCGCCAGCTGGGTGTTCTTCGCACCGAAGAACAACCCCTCCAGCAGGTGTGCGGCCATCGGGAACCAGTCCCGCATGATGTCCGCGAAGGACTGCGCGGGCAGCACGAAGAACCGGGTCGGCTCGGTGACCCGCATCGAGTTGACGTACGTCTGCGGCACCCGCTCGCCCAGGTACGCCTGCATGGCCCCGGCGTAGACACCGCGCTGCGAGGTGCGGCTCACCTCCACGTCGTCGCCGCCCACCCGCCGGTACAGCACGACGGTGCCCTCGATCATCACGTAGAAGCAGGTGGCCGGCTCGCCCTCGGTGTAGACCGGACCGGGCTCGAATCGTTCGGTCCGCCCCTCGGCGCACAGCCGGCCCAGCTGCTCGGGGGACAGCTTCTCGAACAGGAACAGCGAGCCGATCTCCTGCGGGTCGCAGGGCAGCGCCTGGGCGTTCACCTCGGACTCCTCACGACTGCTCCAGGTAGCGGTGGACCAGCATCACGGCCATCGCGCCCTCGCCCACGGCCGAGGCCACGCGTTTGGCGGACTGGGCGCGCGCGTCACCGGCCACGAAGACGCCCGGGACGCTGGTCTCCAGGTGGTAGGGCGGCCGGTCCAGCTCCCAGCCGGCCGGCGGCCGGCCGTCCGGGGTGAGGTCCGGCCCGGCCAGGATGAAGCCGTGCTCGTCGCGCAGCACCGTCCCGTCCAGCCAGTCGGTCAGCGGGGCCGCGCCGATGAAGACGAAGAGGTACTGCGCCTCGACGTCCTCGCGGGCGCCGCTCACCGCGTCCCGCAGGGTCAGCCCCTTCAGGTGGTCCGCGCCCAGCGCCGCGTCCACCACCGTCCGGGGCCGCACGGTGACGTTCGGCGCCTCCTCGATCTGCTGGATCAGGTAGTACGACATCGAGGCCGTCAGGGACTCCCCGCGCACCAGCAGCGTCACCGACTTCGCCCCCCGGGCCAGGAAGACCGCCGCCTGACCCGCGGAGTTCGCCCCGCCGACCACGTACACGTCCTGCCCCTCGCAGGAGGCCGCCTCGGTGAGGGAGGAGCCGTAGTACACCCCCCGGCCGGTCAGGTCCGCACAGCCCGGCGCGGGCAGCTGCCGGTAGGTGACGCCGGTCGCCAGGATCACGCTGTGCGCGGCGACCGCCGAACCGTCGGAGAACCGCACCACCCGGGCCGGGCCGCTCGCCTCCAGGCCGGTGACCTCGCGGGCGGTCAGGATCTCGGCGCCGAACCGGCCCGCCTGCCGACGGGCCCGGTCGGTGAGCTGGGCCCCCGAGACGCCGTCCGGGAAGCCGAGGTAGTTCTCGATGCGGGAGCTCTGGCCGGCCTGGCCACCGGTCGCCGACCGCTCGACCAGGACGGTGCGCAGCCCCTCGGAGGCCCCGTACACCGCCGCGCCCAGCCCGGCCGGGCCGCCGCCGATCACCACGAGGTCGTAGAACTCCGACGCCGGGGTGGTGGCCAGCCCCACCCGGGCCGCCAGCTCGGGGGTCTCCGGCTCGATCAGCGCGGTCCCGTCCGGGGTGACCACCAGGGGCAGCCGGCGGCCGTCCGCGCCGGCCGCGGCCAGCAGCCGCTGCCCCTCGGCCTCGTCGCTGGAGTACCAGCGGTAGGGCACCTGGTTGCGGGCCAGGAACTCGCGCACCCGGGAGGAGGGGGCCGACCAGCGGTGGCCGACGACCTTCGTGGCCGGTACCGGCCGGTAGTCGCTGGAGCGCCAGGCCGTGAGGAGGTCGTCCAGGACCGGGTACAGCTTCTCCTCCGGCGGGTCCCAGGGCTTGAGGAGGTAGTGGTCCAGGTCGACCACGTTGATCGCGTCGATGGCCGCGTCGGTGTCCGCGTAGGCGGTCAGCAGCACCCGACGGGCCCCCGGGTAGACGCCCAGGGCCTGCTCGAGGAATTCGATGCCGTTCATCTGCGGCATCCGGTAGTCGGCCAGGATCACCGCCACCAGGTCCCCGCGCAGCTTCAGCTCGCGCAGCGCCTCCAGGGCGGACTCGCCGGACTCCGCCCGGACGATCCGGTACCCGTCGCCGTAGTGGCGCCGCAGGTCACGGGCGATCGCCCGGGAGACTCCCGGGTCGTCGTCCACCGTCAGGATGACGGTCCGCGCCGCGTCGGTGGCCTGTGCCATGCGTGTGCCCTGCCTGCTCGGGGCGGCCGGCCCGACGGGCCCCCGCGCCGGCTCCCGCCCATCGTATGTGCGATGGCCCGGGACCGCCGCGTGGGCGGTCCCGGGCCATCGGCCGCGCATCACATGCGGGTGGCGAAGTCCTGGGTCCAGTAGTGGTTCGAACCGGACACGCCGACGCCGATCTCCTTGAAGGAGCAGTTCAGGATGTTGGCCTTGTGGCCCGGGCTGTGCATCCAGGCGTTCATGACCTTGGTGGGGGTGCTGTAGCCGTAGGCGACGTTCTCGCCGTACGCGCGCCAGCGGTAGCCGGCCCGGGTGATCCGCTGGCCCGGGTTGGAGCCGTCGGAGCCGGTGTGGGACATGCGGTGGTGGACGGCCTGGTCCTTGCTGTGGTTCTGGGCGGCCTTGGTCAGCTTCGTGTTGACCTTCAGCGCGCGGCAGCCGACCTTGGCGCGCTCCCGGTTCACGAGGGTGACCACGCGGGCGGTGGCGGTCGAGGTGGCCGAGGCGGTGGCCTCGGGGGCCGGGGCGGCGCCCGCGGGGCCCGCGAGGGCGGTCGGGATGCCGAGCGCGCCGAGCGCGACGGCGCCGATGGCTATCTTCTTGAGCTGCGTGTTCTTGCGGTGCTGCTGCATGCGTGACCTCGTCCGGTGGTCTCGGAAACGTCGTGGCCCGGCCGCTGTGGCGCCGAGCGGGTCGCCATTCTTAGAAAGCCGCCAAGGGGGTCGCAAGTCCCGCCGGTTGCCGGCGGGGGCGGCCGGCCGGGGGCAGCTTGAAATGCACACGCGCTCGTGCAGTGCGGGCCGCGGGGGAGTACCGCGAGATACTTGATGGGTCGTCAAAAAGCCCTACCAACTGCGCTGTTGTGCAGATCCGCCCACCTGTCGAGACGGGCATTCCGGCGCAGTGGGGAATGTCCGTGCTGGGGCACATGTCCCGACATGCGGCAGGGTGCCAAACGGTCGTAACCCTTCCGTGATCCGAATGGTCCGGGTGATCCATGTCACGCCCGAACGCCACGCACGGTGACGGAAGATGGGCTCCGTGATCTCAAAGGAGCGTGCGGTCGAACTGGCCGAGACCTACCTGGCCGAGAGCGGTGCCACGTGGCCCTGGCGGGGCGAACCGCCCGAACTGGCTGTTTACGACGTCGAGGAGTACTCGGTCGGCTGGGTCGCGCACTGGTGCACGGCGGAGCACCTGCGGGATCCGCAGCCGACCACCGTACGTAACCACGTGTTCGTGGACCGGTACGACGGGAGCATCCACCACGTGCCGGAGGCGTGGTTCGGCGGGGGCTGGGAGGGCAAGTACCTGTCCCAGGTCAAGGGCGTCCAGCGGCCGGACCCGCTGGCGGACCGGGTGCGGGAACTGGCGCTCTCGGACGGGGTGGTGGCCGCGATGGCCCACCTGCGGACGGCCGCCCCGGCGCTGTCCCTCACCCAGGCGAAGGCGTACGTCACGGCGGTCCGGGACGGCGGCGACCCGCCCAAGGACGTGTGGCTCCTGACGCTCGACCGGTCGGCCTGGACCGAGTTCCCGATCGAGACGCTGCGGGGCCCTGCGGTCTGAACGTGGCCGCGCCCCGGCCGGAGGGATCCGACCGGGGCGCGGGTTGGCTCTACGTGGGCGTCAGCAGCCCCGCGTGCACCTCCCGTCCGTCCAGGACTTGTCGATCTTCGGGGAACCCCAAACGCCGCTGAAGGGGGCCGAGTCCAACCCGGTGTCGCTCGCCATGCGGTCCGTCATGATCGTGCGCGGGGACTGGTTGGGCAGGTACTGGTACACCTCCATGTCGGGGTACGCGTCCCCCTTCCTGGTGACGGAAACCGAGCCTCCCGACGCCCTGATGGTGATGTCGGCGTCGACGGAGAAGACCGGCAGATAGCTGTTCACGGCATGGACACCGATCCTGAGCTCCTCGGCGGTGGACTCGTTCTTGTACTCGTTGGGCTCCACGACGTTGTCCCACCCGTACGTGTCACTCGAGACGCCGCCGACCTTGAGCGGGCGCGCGGGGATGAACCGTTCACCCGAATGTTGCTTGCCGAAGCGGCTCTCGGGGCGGTTGCTGGGGAACTTGCCGCGGGTGTGCGAGCCCGTGATCGTGAAGGAGATCTCACCCGTGGCGGTGTCCCAGATCATCGTCATCCGGTAGGCGGCCGTCGGATCAGCCGTGAACTCGCGGTCGTCCCCGTACAGCATGCCCAACGCGGCCTGCTTGCTGCTGATGAAGTACGTCATGCGGATGATGCCGCGGTTCTCGCCGGCGGGGACCTTGAAGGTCCTTCGCGAGGAACCCCTGGGCTTGGACCCCCACCCCGCGTCGATCACGCTCGCGACGTAGTCCTCGATGGCGCTGTACGTGTCCTGCGGGTCCTCCGCCGGCGGCTGGTGGTAGTCCGCGTCGTTGTCCACCGGCCGGCCCTGGTGGCACTGGATCGTCCGGTCCCAGCACTCCGACAGGATGCGGCCCGTCGGGTCGGAGAAGACCACCGGGTTGTTGTTGCCGTAGGTGTAACCGTGCGCCTGCTGGGGGTCGTTCAGGTCGACGACCGGGTCGACCGAGAGGAAGCGGCCGGTGGCCGGGTCGTACTCGCGGGCGCCGAGGTGGACGGTGCCGGTGGTGCCGTCCTCCGTGCCGCCGACGAAGCCCTTCTCCGCGGCCCAGCCGGCCGCCTTCGGGCCGCGCTGCGCGCCGAAGGGGGTGGTCCTGCGCCGGGTGACCGCCTGGCCGGCGTCGGCGCTGACCTGGGTCGAGCCGGTGCCGTGGCGGTCGGCGAAGGTGAAGGTGAGCTTGGAACCGGTGCGGAAGGCCACCACCGTGCCGTCCGCGGAGTACGACCGGGTGCCGGTGACGCTGCCGTCCGGGTTCAGGTGCAGCTCGGTGTCGTAGGACAAGTACAGCGACGTGCCGGTGGCGTCCTTGCGGATCAGCCGCTGGCCGTCGGTGTCGTAGACGTACCGGCCCTTCTCGGCCGAGCCCTCCGTGACGGAGGCCAGGTGGCCCTCGTCGTCCCAGTTGAAGGTCTGGGTCGGCGCGCCGCCCAGCTTGCGGGTCGCGGTGTTGCCCACCGCGTCGTAGGTGAAGACGTCCTCGCGCGGCGCGGTGCCGGTCTGGCTGACCTTGGTCAGGTCGTGCGAGCCGGCGCTCGGGGCCGCGTACGTCCGCAGCGTGTCGGCGGCCGGGCCCGACCCGGTCCTGTGCTGGGTCTCGGTCCGGCGGTTGCCCACCGCGTCGTAGGTGTACGAGGTCCAGTACGGGTCCGCGCCGCCCACCGCCGCCGCAGAGGGCGCGGCGGCGCACTGGGTGCCCTTGTCCGTCCAGGCGTCGGTGACCCGGCGCAGCGCGTCCACCGCGAAGCACTGGGTGTCGGTGGTGCGGGCCGCGTCCTTGTCGTAGGAGGTGGCCAGGGACTTCACGTTGCCCGCGGGGTCGTAGGTGTAGTGCGAGTCGTCGATGCGCTGCGGGGCGGTCTCCCGGTCGAGGTAGGTGTCGGTCAGCTCGCCGGTGTGCTCGTCGAAGAGCTGGGTCCGGGTCAGGCTCCGGCCGAACTGGCCGAAGTTGCGCAGCACGTTGCGGCCGTAGTGGTCGTACCGGGTCGAGGAGACCAGCGGGTCGTCCCCGGCACTGACCGAGTCCAGCAGGCCCGCGACCGGGCTGTAGGTGTGGGTGACCTGCTCGGCCGGCAGGCCGCCGATGGCGGGGTGTTTGGTCCACAGCGCCGCGCCCGTGGTGGGGTCGTAGGAGGTGGTCCACTTGTACGTGCCCGCCAGTGCCCCCTCGGCGGCCGGGATCACCGTCTGGGTGGTCACCGGCTGGTAGGTGGGGCTGTAGGAGAGGACCGAGGACTCGTAGGCGTTGCCGCCCACGTAGCGGACCGACGTGTCGACCCGGCCCTTGGCGACCGTGTCGTACGCCCAGCTCGCCAGCAGCGTGGTGCCCTTCTTGAGGGCGGTGCGGCGGCCGAGCTCGTCGAGGTCGGTGTGCAGGGTGACGCCCCGGGCGTCCTGCACGTCGGTGATGCGGTCCGCGTCGTCGTAGGTGGTCTTGGACACCCCCTTGTCCGGGTCGTCGATCTCGATCTGCCGGCCGCGGACGTCGTACGTGTAAGTCCACCGGGCGCCGGACGGGTCGGTGACGGAGGCAAGCTGCCCGCGCCGGTCGTAGGTGCGCTTGGTGCTCTGCGCCGTCAGCCGGGCCGGGTCGGCGTACTGCTTCTGCTCGACGGTGCGGCCGAGGGCGTCGACCACGGTCGTGCTCGCGATGCCGCCCTGCGGGGGCGTGGTCGTCGTGGTGTCACCGGTGTAGACGGTGGTGGTGCGCTTGGTCTCGGTGCCGAAGCGCTTGGACATGACGGCGGTGGGCCGGCCGGCGCCGTCGAACTCGGTGTCCGAGGAGGACGGGTAGTCCAGCTCCTTGCCGGTCACCAGCACGCCGTCGGGGGTGCCGGTGGCGTAGTAGGTGCCGGAGGTGCGCCAGGCCCGGCCGAGGGTGTCGTAGAAGGTCTCGGTGAGCAGCCGGCCGGCGCCGTCGGGGGAGCGGCGCTGGGTCTGGCGCTCGCGCAGCATGCCGTCGTGGACGGTGAGGGCCACGTCGTACTGGGAGTCGTGGGTGAGGGTCTTCGAGGTGATCACGGTCGGGGCGTCGTTGCGCACCAGGTACTCGAAGGCCACGGTCGGCGCGTCCTTGTAGGTGACGGCCGAGCGGCCCGGCTTCCACACCTTGGTGAGCCGGCCCAGCGCGTCGTACTCGCTGGCCGTGACCTTGCCGTTGGCGTCGATGAGCTGCGTGGTGAGGCCCCGCAGCGGCTCGGTGACGGTGGTCGCGGTGTGGCCCTTGGGGTTGGTGACCACGTTCTGCGTGGGGACCTCGCCGGTGGCCGGGGTGTAGACGGTGGTGGTGGCCTTGCCGAACGGGTCGACGGTGCGCAGCTGGCGCCCGTACAGGTCGAAGTCGGCCACCGCGGCGGTGGTCACGGGCGTGTAGCCGGTGCCGGTGCCGTTGATGTGCTCGGTCCGCGTGACCAGACCGCGGGTGGGCGCGACGCCGAACGCGGCGCCGTCGTAGGAGGTGCGGACGTCGTCGATCACGTCGGCCGGCCGGGAGACCGGGCTGCCGCAGGGCACCGCGACGGTCTCGACCCGGCCGGCCCGGTTGAGGATGCTGCCGGCGCCGCGGACGTAGGTGGTCGTGGCGCACTTCTCGTCACCGGACTTGGCGGTGTCGCCGGTCTCGGAGACCTGGTCGACCATGCCGAGAGCGTCGTAGCGGCGGGTCACCTCGGTGGTGCGGACCCCGCCGGTGACGGTGGTGCGGGTGGACTCCTTCTCGGTGCCCGTCTTGTACGAGACGAGGTCGGGCAGGCCGGTACGGGTACGGGTGTTGCCCGGCGCCGAGCGCCAGGGGGTGTACGAGGTCGCCTTGAGGGGCTTGGTGGTGTCGTCGCCGAGGTACTGGACGGTCTCGCGGACCATGCCCGCGAACTGCGGCCGGTCGGTGACCTCGGCGCCGGCGGTGTCCTTGACGGCGGCGCCGTCGATGCCGCGGAAGTACGCCTTCTCGTCCAGGGTCTTCGCGTCGCCCGAGGCGCCGGTGCGGACCTGGACCCGGCCGTAGCCGCGGGCCACCGAGTAGGTGCGGTCCTCGGCCTTGGTCAGCTCGTCCGTGCTCTTCGCCCAGGCGGCCCCGCCCAGGTAGGCGTACGTGCTGACCTTGTCCGGCGTACCGGCCAGGTTGTCGCCCTCGGTCACCTGGGTGACCACGTACTTGTTGAACCAGTCGAGCTTGGCGGTGTCGCCCTCGAAGGCCCACTTCACCGGATAGCAGCGGGTGGTGTTGGTGGCGTCGGCCGGCGGCAGGGTGTCGGTGGTGCAGTCGGGCTGCGAGTAGGTGATGCCGACGGTGCCGCCGGTCTCGTTGGTGATCTGGTAGAGCCGCAGCCGGACGAAGGGCGCGAGCCCGTCACCGGTCTTGTCCACCCGGTTGGGCCGCTGCTCGCCCGCGAAGGTCGTCGGGGGCAGGGTGAGGCTGTCGCCCGCCTTGCCGGTGCGCTGGATGGACTTCAGCCACATCGGGGTCGAGACGCCGTCGCCGGCGGGCGGGAAGCTCTGGTCGAGGGCCCAGGTGTCGACGTCCTTGTACGCCCCGCCCGTCAGGACCCTGGTCGTGATGGAGGTGAGGCGCTTGCGGGACCAGAACGTCGGCGAGTTCTTGTCCTTGCACTCGGTCGCGCCGTCCTTGCAGTACAGGTCGTACGGGACGTCGGGCCAGTTGCGGGCGTTGGTCTCGTCGAAGGTGCCGCAGTTGGTCAGGCAGCGCTCGCCGACGCCGAACTGCACCTGGCCCATCGCCTTGCCGGTGTACACGGCGTCGGCGCGCAGGCCGTAGTCGATGTGGTCCAGCCAGCCGCCCCGGGTGTAGGGGGTGACGGTGCCCTTGCCGGTGGTCGAGGAGACGTTGCGGCCGTAGTTGTTCGACTCGGTGTTCCAGTAGTAGGCGATCGCGTTGCCGTGCGGGTCGACCGTGTAGTCCAGCTGCCAGCGCCAGGCCTGCTTGCACCAGGCGGCGGCGAAGGAGGAGTTGTAGCAGGGCTCGCCGGACTGGTTGCCGAAGACCGGTGCGGTCCAGGCCGAGTTGGTGACCGGGTCGTCGGCGGCGGCGCCGTTGTCCTTCCAGCCCGGCAGCCGGTTCAGGCCGAAGAAGTACTGGGTGCCGTCGGTGGTGGTGACCTTCCAGTGCTCGCCGTTGTCATCGCCGTTGGCGGCCCCGGTCAGCTTCTCGACCTTCTCGCCGGAGTCGGACTCGGGCACCCAGCCCTTGTCCTGCTGCCACACCAGCTCGGTGCTCTTGCCGCCGAGGGAGAGGGTGGCGTTGTCGTTGAACCAGCACAGGTCGCCGACCTTGGTCGTGTTGGTGCCGCCGGTCTTGTCGTCGTTGCAGGGCTTGTACCTGCGCTCGATGAAGCCCGGCTCCCAGTCCCAGCCGTCGCCGATCCAGGAGGGCTGGTTGTTCGATGCGGAGGTGCGGCCGTCCACGGACTGGGAGTTGTACGCCAGTGAGATCGAGGGGGTCAGCCCGCCGGGTACGCCCGGTACGGCGATCGGGTGCGACCAGGTGAAGGCGCCGTTGGAGCCGCCCGCGTCCCAGGAGCCGGAGGCCTGGAGGGAGGTGGCCTTGTAGTCGCCGGTCGGACCGCCCGGGTCGGCGGTGGCCGCCAGCACCATGGCCTTCGGGGCGGCGAGCGCGGTGGTCCTCGGGGCCGGCAGCGCGGTGGCCGACAGGGTCCCGGCGCGCACGTCGTTCTTCGTCGCCAGCGGCCTGCCCACCCGGCAGGCGGGGACCGCCGGGGTGGTCAGCGCGCAGGCCGGCAGCTCCACCAGCCGCAGCCGGGCGGCCCAGTCGCCGCCGTACGCGCCGCGGAAGGCCGCGTAGTCGACGGTGACGCGGGCCGGGACCTTGCCGGGGGCCGCATCGGTGCGGGCCAGGGTCAGCAGCAGGCCCTCGACGCCGGCCCGCCGGGCCGCCGGCCGGCCGGCGAGGGTCACCTTCAGACCGGGGGCGCCGGCCTTCCCCGCCCGACCGGCCGTGGAACCGGCCGTCTTGCCGGCTGCGGGCTTCCCGGCCGCGGCCACCGAGACGGGGAGGGCGCCGGCCCGGCCGCCCGCCGCCAGGTCGACCTCGGCCGTGCCCGCGGCGGGCCACTTCGGCGCGGCGGTCCGGGCGGGCGCGGCGGCCGCGTCCCGCCGCTGGACCCCGCCCGTGCGCACCTTCGTCACGGCCACCGGATCCGGCTGCCGCACCCCGGGAGTCCGCGCCGCTCCGGCCCCCGGGGCCGCGACCGCCATGCCGGGAAGAATCCCCGCCAGGAAGGCCCCGGTCACGAGAACGGAGACGGCATCCCTTCTGAAGCGTCTCACACCCCACCCCATTCATTTCTGTTTCATCGGGAAATTATCCGGCGCAGAGTAACAGGAATAGCCCGGTGTCAAAGTGTCTCGTCAAGCGGTGGTTAAGCGTCCTGAATCGGAATCACCGACCCCCGCTTGCGGTACTGAGAATTCCTTTACTGAATCTCCAGTTCCGCTGGCGGAACGGCTCTGAACTGCAGGTAGGGTCGCGTCGGGAAATCCGAGCCCGGGAGTCTGAATGCGAGTGAAAGCGCCCCGCCGGGGCAGATCGAGACAGCGGCTGGTGTCGTCCGTCATTTCCGCGGTGCTGTTGGCCGGAATGAATGCGGCCGGTGGTATATCCGCGGCGGAGGCGGCCGCCGACCCGGTGGCGGACGGTGCGGTGAGCGCGGAGGACTTCGCGCTCGCCAAGGCCAAGGAGACCGGCCGGCCCTATGAACTGCTCTCCGCCCGGAGCGAGTCCTCGGACACCTGGGCGCTCCCCGACGGCAGCTGGTCGGTCAAGCGGTACGGCACGCCGGTGCGGATCTGGCGGGGCGGCGCCTGGGTGCCGGCCGACCCCTCGCTGGCCTTCGCAGCCGACGGCCGGGTGGTCTCCAAGGCCGCCACGGTCTCGGTGGCCTTCTCCGGCGGCGGCTCCGGCCCGCTCCTGACGGGCGTGACGGACGGCCGGACCGTCTCGCTGTCCTGGCCCACGCCCCTGCCCAAGCCGACCCTGACCGGCAACGTGGCGACCTACCCCGAGGTGCTGCCCGGCGTGGACCTGCGGGTCAAGGCCGAGGTGGAGGGCTTCTCCGAACTGCTGGTCGTCAAGACCGCCGAGGCGGCGCGCCAACCCGGCCTCGCGACCCTCCAGTTCAAGCTGGACACCGTCGGCCTCGCGGTCAGCACGGACGCCGCCACCGGCGCCATCACCGCGGTCAACCCGGCCGGCCGGACCGTGTTCACCAGCCCCTCCCCGCTGATGTGGGACTCCACGACGGCGAGCGCCCCGGCTCCCAAGACCGCGGCGAAGAGCGCTGCCCGGGAGGCCGCCGCGGCCGCCGCGCCGGCGAGCCCCGCCGACGCCTTCGTCCCGCCCGCCGGCGCGCAGAACGCCCACATGCCCACCACCGTGGCCGACGGCACCCTCCAGATCCGCCCCGACCAGGCCCTCCTGACCGGCGCGACGACCAAGTACCCGGTCTTCATCGACCCCTCCTGGGCCATGAACACCCGGCAGAACTGGACCCGGGTCTACGCCAAGTACAAGAACAACTCGTACTGGAACACCCAGGAGGACGTCCGGGTCGGCTACGAGGACGAGACCAACGGCCTCTCCCGCTCCTTCTTCCAGTTCGACACCTCGGACATCAAGGGCGCCCAGGTCAAGAAGTCGACCTTCCGGATCCGCAACACCTGGTCCTGGTCCTGCGAGGCCCGGCCGGTGGAGCTGTGGGGGGTGGGTGCCATCTACTCCGACACCACCTGGAACCGGCAGCCCTCCAAGGACTTCCGCCTCGACACGGTGAACGACGCCAAGGGCTGGGGCGACTGCGCCCCCGGCAACCTCGAGTTCGACGCCACCGCGCTCGGCGTGAAGGCCGCGGCCGGCGGCTGGGCCAACGTCACCGTCGGCCTGTACGCCGGCGACGAGTCGGACACGTTCGGCTGGAAGCGCTTCGACCCCAAGAGCGCCGTCTTCGAGACCCAGTACAACAACCCGCCCGGCACCCCGGCCCGGCTCGGCACCGACCCGGCCACCCCCTGCCAGAGCGGCGGCGCCCTGGGCAACACCCGGATCTCGCTCTACGCGACCGTCGACGACCCGGACGCCGGCGCGCTGACCGCCGAGTTCCAGCTCTTCAAGACCGGTCAGGGCACCCCCGCGGCCACCGCCGACGTGCTCGCCGCCAAGGGGCAGGTCGCGACCTGGACCGTGCCCGACGCGAACCTCCCCACCGGCCAGTACACCTGGAAGATCCGCGCCAAGGACCAGGACGGCGCCACCTCCGGCTGGTCCGAGAGCTGCGCCTTCTCCGTGGACCGGGCCCGCCCGGACAAGCAGCCCTCGATCAGCTCCCCCGAGTTCCCCAGCGGCGACGCGGGCTGGCCGGCCGTCACCGGCAAGGCCCGCACCCCCGGCACCTTCACCTTCGGCGCGAACGGCGTCGCCGACGTCGACCGGATCGTCTACTACACCGACTCCGACCCGGGCCTGCGTACCGTGGCACCCGGCGGCAGCGTCACCCTCACCCCGCCCGGCTCCGGCCCGCGCATGGTGTACGCGTACAGCGTCGACAGGGCGGGCAACCGTTCCGACACCACCACCTACCTGTACTACGCGGCCCGTTCGCAGGCCCGGGACGGCGCCGGCGACCTCAACGGCGACGGCCAGCGGGACATCTGGACCACCGACTCGGCCGGCTCGCTGCTCACGTACGCGGGCCGGGGCGACGGAAAGTTCTCCCCGGCCGCACCCGGCGGTATGACGTTCCCGAACGCGCAGGTCACCGGCTCGGGCGACTGGGGCCAGGACGGCTACAACGACCTGGTCTCCCTCGAGTACGTGACCGCGGCGCAGAAGAAGATGCTCTGGGCCTACCCCAACGACGGCCAGGGCGCCGTCACCGCCGACCGGGCCGCCCTCACCGTCTCCTGCCCGGTCAAGGACCCCGCCCTGGGCTGCGACTTCGGCGCCGGCTGGACCGGCGACGACCACTGGTACAACGCCGAGCAGGTCCTCGACGCCGGCGACCTCAACGCCGACGGCGCCCCCGACCTGCTGGTCCGGCAGGGCCGCCAGCTGTGGGCGTACTACGGCAGCCGCACCTCCCGCACCCTGGACCGCCGCGGCGGCCCGGTGCTGGTCGGCAACGGCGACTGGGACAGGTTCACCGTCATCGCCCCCGGCGACCTCAACGCAGACGGCGTACCTGACCTGTGGCTGCGCGACGACGCCTCCGGCGACCTGCTGCGCACCTACGGCAGCAAGGGCCCGGACGGCAAGCTCGACCCGACCACCTGGGGCAACCCGGCGAGCCGGGTGAAGATCGCCTCGGGGCTCGGCAAGGCCGCCTACCCCAAGGTCGACACCGTCGGCGACGTCACCGGGGACGGCATGCCCGACCTGTGGGCCGCGCACGCCAACAACCAGCTCGCGGTCTTCGCCGGCACCGGCACCCCGCAGGACGTCAACGGCATCAGCCAGACCCCGGCCTTCCTGAGCAACATCACCGCCCCCACGGCGCAGTGGAAGCTCACCTCGCAGACCGGGACCACCACCCCCAGCGCGGTCGGCGCCTTCCCCGGCACCGTCTCCGGGATCACCTGGCCCAGCGCCGTGATCGCCGGCCGCAGCACCCCGTACGCCGCCTTCACCGGCACCAAGGCCACCATCAGGACCGCCGGCCCGGTGGTGGACGTCCGCAAGAGCTTCACCGTCAGCACCTGGGCCAAGGTCCCGGCCGGCGGCGGCATGGTCCTCTCCCAGGACCAGACCCGCAGCAGCGCCCTCACCCTCTTCGCCGACCCGGCCACCGGGCGCTGGAACTTCGGCATCGCCAAGGCGGACGCCGACTCCTGGCCCTACGACTGGGCGGCCGCCGCCGTCAATGCCGACGCCGCGCGGTACAACGCCGACTCCTGGACCCAGCTGACCGCCGTCTACGACGCCGCCATCGGCCGCATGAGCCTGTACGTCAACGGCGTCCTGGCCGGCTCCGGCGTGCACCTGGCGTCGAGCAGCCCCGCTCCCGGCGGTCCCCTGGTGATGGGTGCCTACAAGCGCGACGGCCAGGTCGACGACTACTACGGAGGATTCAAGGGCGGCATCAGCAACCTCGCCGTCTACCCGTACGCCGCCCCCGTGACGGCCCCGGGCTCCTCCGGCGTCATCGCCCTCGCCTCGTCCCCGGGGAACTGCCTGGACAACGACCACGGCCAGACCGGTGACACCAACAAGATCCAGATCTGGTCCTGCAACGGCACGGACCCGCAGCAGTTCACCCTCGCCGCCGACGGCTCCGTCCGGGTCCAGGGCAAGTGCATCGACCCGGCCTACGCGGGCACGACCGAGGGCACGAAGATCTGGCTGTACCAGTGCAACGGCAGCTACGGCCAGCAGTTCCTGGCCCACGCCGACGGCACGCTCTTCCACCCGCGGTCGGGCCTGTGCCTCGACATCCACGACACCAACGCGGGCACCCAGCTCCAGCTGTGGAGCTGCAACAGCACCAACGCGCAGAAGTGGTCGATCCCGATCCTGAGCACGGCCCCCCTCCCGGTCCCGCTCTGGTAGCGGGGCGGCGGACATGACGACGGCCCCCGGGTGCAGGCGCACCCGGGGGCCGTCGTCGTGCCGGAGGCCGCCGTTACGGCAGCTTCGCCAGGTCGTAGTGGTTCTTGACCTGGGCGGCCGTGAGCACCTTGCCGTACACGGCCGTCTCGTCGATCAGACCGGTGAAGAAGTCGCTGCTCGGCCGACCGGGCCAGCCCGACAGGTTGTCGCCGCCGACGTGCCAGTACCCCGTGAAGGCGGAGTGGCCGGTGACGCCGGAGGTGGCCTTCAGCTGGCCGTCGACGTACAGCGCGGCCCCGGACGGGCCCTGGGTCGCGACGACGTGGTGCCACTGGCTGTCGTCGTACCACTCGCCCCAGGGGGTGACCAGCGTGTACACCGCACCGGGGTAGACCCCGAAGACCAGCCGCCCGCCGTCGGTCAGGTACAGGTTCTCGTCGTCCTGGCTGCTGTTCTGGGTGGTGTGGCTGCCGAAGCCGACCAGCTTCCCGCCCCGCGAGCTGCCGGTGCGGAACCACGTCTCGACGCTGTAGGCGCTGCCCACGCTCTGCCGGTGGTCGCTGAAGACCTGCTGCGTCGAGCCGTCGAAGCCGATGGCCGTGCTGCCCGCCACCGCGCCCGGCGACTGGCGCAGGGACGGCGCGGCGACCTGCACGCCGCTGGTGTTCCCGCCGTCCGAGGAGTCGGCGACGTAGGGGCTGACCGTGTCGTCGTAGCGCCAGTACAGCTGCGCGCCGTCGGCCCGGACCCGGTCGGGGTAGGCCTGCGCGGCGGCCGGCACCGTCACCGAGACGGTGGCCGACTTGGCGCTGGTGTTGCCCGCCCCGTCGGTGGCCGTGACCCGGTAGGTGTACGACTGCCCGGCGGTGACCGTGGTGTCGGTCCAGGAGGCCTGGCGCCGCTCGAACTCCAGCGAGTCGGCGGTCATGGTGCGGACCGGGGTGGCCGCGCCGTTGCGGTAGACCTTGTACGTCAGCCTGCTGTCGTCCGCGTCGAAGCTGGTCCGCCAGCGGACCTGCACCTCGCCGGGCTTGACCGAGGAGGCGCTGGCGACCGGGGTGGTCGGGGCGCCGACGTCACCGGTGGACGCGAAGCGGGTCAGACCCTGCTGCGCCTTGGTGTTGACGGTGGTGAACTCGCCGCCCACCCACAGGTACTCCGTGCCGCCCTTGGCCGCCACGGTCATGGTCCGGGGGCCGACGCCCTCGCCGATGCCGCCGTTGGTGGCGGGGAACCAGCCGAGCTTGTGCGGGCCGGGCACGTACCCGTCCACCGCCGCCGGCGCGGCGCCCTTGTACTGCGTGGGCTGCGCCAGCAGGTAGCGGCGCTTCCCGTCGTCGGGGAACTCGCCCTCGGTGGCGCAGTTGTGCGCGTGCGAGGCCACGTACAGCACCCCGTCGTACGGCTCGAGGTGCTGGGTGGCGCCGAAGCAGCGGTCCCGCCACTTCTCGCTGAAGTCGGTGAGGCTGAAGGCGGTGCGGCCGTCGAAGGCGCCGCCGCCGTTGCCCTGGTTGCCGGTGTAGAAGCCGTTCGCGTCGGTGGCGATGTCCATCACGACCGACAGCTTGGGGAAGGTGTTGTACGTCTTCTTCACCGCGCCGGACACCGCGTCCGCCACCGCCAGGGCGTGGGTGGTCTTGCCGCCCAGGCTGAAGAAGTCGCCGCCCAGCAGGACGTTCTTGCCGTCCGGGGTCAGCTCGACCGCCCGCCCGGACTCGTCGGCGTCGGCGGTGAAGGACCGCAGGGCGCCCGTGGTGGCGCTGACCGCGGCGAACTTCTTCCGGGTCTTGCTCTGGACGGTGCTGAAGTCGCCGGCCGCGTACAGCGTGCTGTCGGACAGGGCCAGGCCCCGCACGGTCGCCGAGAACTGCGGGTGGAAGGAGGACTTCGGGGCGCAGCCGGCGATGTCGATCGCGGCGACGTTGGAGACCTTGACGCCGTTGACCCCGCCGAAGCGGCCGGCCGCGTACAGGGTCTTCTTGTCCTCGGACACCACCAGCGCGCGCACGGTCGCGGTACCGCTGGTCATGGTGAAGGAGAGCTTGCAGGAGGTGGGGCTGCCGGTGGCGGCGTCCAGCGCCACGAAGTTCACGGCCGTCCGGGGCGACCCGGCCGCACCGGCCGGCGGCCGTACCTCGGAGAAGGTCCCGCCCGCGAAGACGGTGCCGTTCACCTGGGCCATCGCCCACACGATGCCGTTGGTCTGCCAGGTGGGCAGGTTGTCGGCGGTGAAGGAGACCGGGGCGGTCACGGCCGCGGCCGGGGCGGTCAGGGCCGGTACGAGCCCGGTACCGGCTGCGGCGAGCAGAAGGACGAGGGCCGCGCCCAGCCCTCCGGATCTGCGTCTTTCAGTCATGCGCCGAAAGGGTGCCAGAGCCGGGTGACGGAGAATTCGGGCAAAGGGGGACCGATCCTCAGATGCCTGACGGTCACGTTGCGATTACAGGTGATGCTCCCTCAAATGCCTTTCTCCGTAGGGAAGTTGAGACTCGTACTGGCTCCGACCCGGATTCCGCTTCGGCACCTGTTACGGAATTGACACGAAGCGCGGGGGAGCCCCCGGCCGCGGGGTGCGGCCGGGGGCTCCGGGACGGGCTTCAGGTCAGCCGTGGGGCCCCTGCGGAAGGACGCCCTGGGTGAGGCGGTTCTTCAGATTGATGTCGTAGCGCTCCTTGTAGACCAGCTTCTGGAGGTTCCAGGTCTGCTCGGACCAGGTGCGCCTGGACTCGCTGAAGATCTTCTCGTACCAGTAGGGAATGGCCTTGGTGCCGGTGGTGAACCCGTCCTGGTGGAGGAACATCTCGTCGCCCTTCTGCTCGATGCTGAAGGTGATCTGCGAGCCGACGTCGTCGAAGTACTCCTGACCCACCACGTCGAAGGTGAAGCTGGTCGCGGCGACGGTCACCCGGACCTCTCCGGGTGCTCCGGCGAGGGTCGGGTTGGGCTTCACCGGCAGTTTGGGGCCGGGGTGGAGGATGCAGTCGGCGCCTTCGTAGAAGCTCTCGCACCCGGAGATCGGGAACGGGAACACCTTCTTGGGGTTCGCCTGGAACATCGCCATGACCTCTTCCGGCGATCCCATGTTCGCCCGGAGGCCGAGGTAGAACTTGTACGAGTAGCTGTACTTGTACTTGTAGTCCCCGACCGGCCCCTGGCGGTAGATCTTCTTCCGCGTCTTGGGGGAGACGTTGTACGTGCCGTTGCGCCGCGCCTCGTCCGCCATCCGGTTCGAGGACTCCCGGCAGGCGTCGAAGTTGCAGTTGTCGGAGTAGTCGCCGATCACGCCGTCGGTGTCACCGGGGACACCGGCGCAGATGCCGTCGGGGCCGCCTCCCGGTGCGCCGTGCATGCACATCTTGCCGTCCGGGTCGGAGTTGCCGACCGGGTTGTTGTTGCCGTAGGCGTAGCCGTTCCACTGCTGCGGGTCCATCTCCGACAGCAGCGGGTCCGGGCTGATGAAGCGGCCCGTGGTCGGCTGGTAGAGGCGGACGCCCAGGCTGGTGAGCCCGGTGGTGTCGTCCTTCTGGCCGGCGACGAAGCCCTTGTTGCCGGCCCAGGCCGGGGGCTGGGTGCCGCGGGCGTTGCCGAAGGGGTCGGTGCGGTTGCGGGTGACGGCCAGGCCGGCCAGGTCGATGCTGAGGTTGTTGGTGCCGTGGTGGTCGGCGAACTGGGCGACGAACGCCCCCGCCGCGGTGCCGGCGCCGGTGCGGACGATCGTCAGCCCGCCGGGTACCGGGTAGTAGCGGACGCCGGTGCGGGCCTGGGTGGCCGTGTTCACCGTCAGCTCGTCGTTGCCGAGGGTGAGGGTGGCCGAGCCGGGGTTGCGCCGGATCAGCAGGTTGCCGTCCGCGTCGTAGAGGTACGTGGTGGTGGTCGCGGGGATGCTCCACTTCTGCCCGGCGGGCACGGTGGTGGCGCAGTCGCCCAGTACCAGGTCGGTGCCGTCGGTGGTGACGTCACCGGGGACGGCGAGGCAGCGGGTGGCGGCCGGGTTGTAGAGGGTGCCGTCGGCGCGGGCGGTCCAGGTCTGGTCGGCGCCGCCGTCGCAGTCCTGGAAGGTGACCGTCGAGCCCGCCGTCGTGCCCATGGCCTGGACGCACCGGTTGCCGCTGGAGAGCGTGGAGTTCGCGGTGGCGTACTTCTGCCCGGCGTTGGCGTTGCAGGGGTAGATCTGCAGCGGGCTGCCGACCGCGGTGGAACCGCCGGCCGCATCGAGGCACTTGCCGCCGATGCCCTTGATCTGAGCCGCCGTGGTCAGCGAGGCGGGCTTGCCCTCGCTGTTCCAGGTCAGGCTGCTGGTGCCGGCCCGGCCGGCCCGGTAGGAGGTGGTGGCGCCGGTCGGGTCGTACTGGAAGCGGTCGTTGTTGGTGCTGGTCCCGGTCTTCGTGGTGGCGAGCAGCAGCGCGTGCGGGCCGCCGGTGCCGCCGCCGGTGGCGGGCGCGGCGGTCGGGGCGTTCTGCTGCCCCGGGGCGCCGAAGGTCTGGGTGGTGACCGCGTCCTTCGTGGTGTCGCCCGCCGGGTCGTGGACGGTCAGCTTCGTCCGGTTGCCGGTCAGGTCGTACGCGTACTCCTGCCAGTAGGGGGCCGGGCCGCCCACGGTGGTCTTCGCCGGGGCGGCGGCGCCGCCGGTGGGAGTGGTGTTGGTGCAGGCGCCCTGGTCGGCGCTCTGGTGGGTGAGCGGGTCGGGCCGGGTGATGCCGCCGGTGTCGGACCAGGCCTGGGTCAGCCGGCCGAGCTGGTCGTAGGCGAAGCACTGCCGGTCGGTCTGGGCCGGGGTGTTGTCCGCGATCGAGGTCAGCGAGGTGATCCGGCCGGCCTGGTCGTAGGTGTAGCCGGTCTGCTGGACGGCGCCGCCGGTCTGGGTCTGCTTGTCCACGAACTGGTCGCGCAGCCGCCCGGTGGCGTCGTCGTACACCGAGGTGGCGACGACCTGCGAGGCCCACGGGTTGACGGTGGAGCGGATCACGCGCCCGTAGGCGTCGTACTCGGTCTGGGTGTCGTAGGTGGTGGCGCCGGCGAACTTGTACAGCTGGCCGTAGTCGTTGTACGAGTAGTCGATGTCGTCCGTCGGCAGCCCGCCGAGGGCCGGCAGCACCGTCCCCTTCGGCTGCCCGGTGATCCGGTCGTAGGTGGTGCTGACGCTGTAGGTGAAGGTGCCCGAGGCCAGTCCGGCGTCGGTGCCGGGCAGGCTGATGGTGGTGCCGGTGACCCGGCCGTCGTCGTCGTAGCCCGTCACGGCGCTGGTGTACGCCTTGCCGCCGGAGCCGCCGACGTAGCGGGTGGCGGAGGCGGGCTTGTTCCTGCCGGCCGCGACCGTGTCGTAGCTCCAGCCGGCCAGCTGCTTGGCCGCGCTCACCGAGCCCTCGTACAGGCCGGTCTTGCGGCCCAGCAGGTCGTAGGTGTACAGGAGCGTGCGGTTCTTGGCGTCGGTGCTGGAGGCCAGGCGGGAGGCGGCGTCGTAGGTCTTGCTGCCGGCGCCGGCGTCCGGGTCGTTCGTGCCGGTCTCCCGGCCGCGCAGGTCGTAGCTGTACGACCAGACGTTCCCCGCCGCGTCCTTGCGGGTCAGGGGCTTGCCGTCGACGGTCGAGGTGAAGCGGGTGACCGTCGCGTCCGCGGCCTGTCCGGTGGGCGTCGCCGTGTCGTACTGCCACAGCTCGGTGGTGTGGCCCAGCGCGTCGGTGAAGACCGAGGTGGGCGAGCTGCCCTTGGGGGGCAGGACGTCGGTGCGGTCCGCGCCCGGGTAGCTGGTCGTGGTGCGGTTCTGCTCCGTGCCCAGCGACCAGTTCGAGATGACCGTCACCCGGTCGCGGCCGTCGTAGGAGGTGCGCTTCTGGGCCGGGACGGTGCTGTCCGCCGCGGTGACCAGGACGTCCTTGGGGCCGGAGGCGTCGTTGTACCAGGCGCCGTTGGAGACCGCCTCGCGGCCGTGCGAGTCGAAGCGGCTCTCCGCGACCAGACGGCCGGTGTACGCCGGGTTCGCCGGGGTGGACTGGGTCTGGCGGGTGTGGGTGAAGCCGTCCATCAGCTGGATCGAGGTGGTGCGCACCGGGGTGGCGCCGTCCACGGTCAGCTTGCCGGTGGTGATGGTGGAGGGGACGCCGGCCGTGTTGGAGACGCGGTAGCCGAAGACCACGTTCGCGTTCGGGTCGTTCTCCGGGGTGCGTCCGGGTGCCCACACCGCGGTGCGGCGGCCCAGCGCGTCGTAGGTGGTGGTGGTCGTCTTCTGGTTGGCGTCGGTGACCTTCAGGGGCAGCGACCGGCGGACGTCGTAGGTGGTGACGGTGTCCCAGGTGCCGGTGGCCTGGCCGGGCACGGGCGCGGAGAGCGTCACCGAGGCCGGCAGCTCGCCGGCGGCGGCCGGGGTGTAGACGGTGCTGGTGGTGGCGCCGTTCGGGTGCTGCGCGTCCTTGCTGGTCGGATCGGTCTTGGAGGTGACGCGGCCGTAGCCGTCGTAGGTGGTGGTCGAGTCGGTGACGAAGACCGGGCTGCCGTCCGCGGCGTAGCGGTCCAGCACCTCGCTGCGGGTCGCATCGGCGGTCGCGGCCGCCTGCCCGTAGGCCAGGCCGTCGTAGGAAGTACGGCTGCGCGACAGGGTGTTGGCGGCGGTGGCGGCCGCGGTGCAGGCGTCGGTGCCCGACACCTTCAGCTCCTCGGAGACCAGGTCGGTGCGCTGGGCGTCCGGACCGCTCGCGTAGGAGGTGCGGGTGCAGACGTCCGGGACCCCGTCGGCCTGCGCCAGCACGGTCAGCGTCCGGTTGTTCTGCGCCGGGTCGGTGACCTGGGTGGTGGTGCCGGTCCGCCAGGTGCCGTCGGCGAGCTTGGCGCGGGTGGTGGTGGTGAGCCGGGTGCCGGCGTAGCGGGCGACCAGCGCCGGCAGGCCGGTGCGGGTGTGCGTCGCGGTGGTCACCGGGTCGGCGGAGGCGTACACGGTCTGGTCGGCGGCGCTGCCGCCGGCCTGGGTGAGGGTCTCACTCTGGAGGGCCTGACCACTGAGCCAGTCCACGTCCGTGACGTCCCGGCCGAGCGCGTCGGTCAGGTGCACGGAGCGGCTGGAGCCGTTCTTGCGGACGTCCCCGTCCATGCCCTGCCGGTAGGTGGTCACGGACTGGGACCTGGGGCCGTCGGTGCCGGAGCCGACGGTGGTGGTGACCTTCCCGAAGCCGCGGAACTCGCCCCAGGTACGGGCCTTGGCCTCGGTCAGCTCACTGTCGTCGCGGTGCCAGGCCGGGGACTCGTAGGTGTAGGCGGTGATCTTCTGGGGGCTGTCGGTGACGGTGTCGGTCTCCGTCAGGGACTTGACCGTGTAGTGGTGGAACCAGTCCAGCACCGGGTCGGCGTCCGCCACCGATCCGGGCGGGGACCAACGCACCGGGTAGCAGGCCTTGTTGTTGTCGTCCTCGGCGGCCGGCATGACGTTGTTGACGCGGGAGCAGGCGGGCAGGTCGTAGTCGACGGCGAGGACCCCGCCGGTCTCGTTGCGGATCTGCTGGATGCGCGGCCGGTTCATGAGCGGCGGCGCGGGCACCAGGTTGGTGCCGTCCACCCGGTTCGGCAGCATCACCGGGGTGAAGGAGACCGCCGGCAGGTCGACGGCCGGGGAGCCGGCCTTGCCGGTGTGCCGGACGGAGTCCAGCCACAGGGCGCGCTCGCTGCCCGCGTCCTTCGGGTCGGGGAAGGACTGCGTCAGCTGGTACGAGTCCACGTCCTGCCAGGCGTTGTTCACCCGTACCTGGGTGTCGATCCGGGTGAGCCGCTTGGTCGAGAAGTACGTGGCGGCGTAGTAGACGCAGGTGCCGGTGCTCTTGCACTCGTTGCCCACCGGCACGTCGGGCCAGTTGGCCTTGTTGGCGACCGTGCGGTTGGCCACGTCGCAGGCGGTGCCGGCGGCGGTGCAGCGCTCGGCGACGGTGAAGTTCACCCGGGCCGCGGGCTGGAGGGAGCCCTTGGCGGCCACCTGCTCGGCCAGCTTCTGCCCGTAGTCGATGCGGGCCAGGGTGGTGGCGCGGGTGTACTGGGTCATCGTGCCGTTGCCGTTGTTCTGGGCGGCGCCGCGCTTGTACCAGTTGGTCTCGGGGGCCCAGTTGTAGGTGGTCAGGTTGCCGTGCGCGTCGACCACGTAGTCGAGGTGCAGGCGCTGCCACATCTGGCACCAGGACCCGGCGCCCTTGGCCGCGTCGTAGCAGGGCTGGCCGCTCTTGGGCGAGTAGACCGGCACGGCGGACACGGAGTTGGTGGCCGGGTCGCTCTTGTCGCCGCCGGGCAGGTGGTTGATGCCGAAGTAGTAGGTGGTGCCGGCGGGGTCGGTGACCTTCGCGTACGAGCCGTCCTTGACGCCGTTGGCGGCGCCGGAGCCGAACTCGATCCTCGTCCCGTCGTCGTCCTTGAGGCGCCAGGTGCCGGTGGCGGCGTCGGCGGTAGCCGTCGCCGAGCCCGCCTTGTCGTCCCGCACCAGGGTGCCCGAGTGGGAGCCCAGCGACATGGAGACGTTGAAGCCGCTCCAGCAGGCGTCCCCGGAGTCGGGGATGCCGGCCTTGTCGCAGGGCTTGTAGACGCGCTCGAGGTAGCCGGGGTTGTACTCCCAGCCGTCGCCGATCCAGGAGGCCTGGGCGTTGGTGACCGAGGTCTTGCCGTCGACCGAGGAGGAGCTGTACGCCAGCGAGACCTCGGGGGCCGCCCCGCCGAGCGTGGCGGGCACCTCGATGGCCTGCTGGTAGGTCAGCGCGCCCGAGCTGCTGCCGGCGGCCCACTTCTGCGCCCCGTCGAGCGGGGTGGCCTCGTACGAGCCGCCGGGCCCGGAGGAGTCCGCCTCGGCGGCCAGCAGCAGCGGGGCCGCGGGGGCGGCGACCAGCGCAGCGGCCGGCCGGCGCGGCGCGCCCGGTACGGGGGAGGGGGCCGGCGCGGCCCCGGTGGGCAGCGCCACCTCGGCCAGCAGCCGCTTCGTGGTCCGGTCGTACCGCGTGACCAGGGGTGTGCGCACCTGGCAGGACGGCACCTTCGGTGTGGTCAGCGCACAGGCGGGCAGGGTGACCAGGCGGCCGCGGGAGGCGAACGCGCCCCCGGTGGCGGCCTGCAGGGCGGCGAGGTCCAGGCCGACCCGCACCTGCGCGGCGGCCTTCGCGGTGCCGGCCGGGGCGGCGAGGCTGAAGAGCGCGCCGTCGACCCCGACCGCGCGGGCCGAGCGGTCGTCCGCCCGGACGACCGTGACCGGGCCGCGGGGACGCGCGGCGGCAGCCGCGGCGCCGCCCGCGCCGGCCGGGGCCTTGGCGGCCACCCACACCGGCAGCCCGCCGGCCCGGACCGGGGCGGTGCCGCCGGAGGCCAGGTCGGCGGTGGCGCCGACCGGGACGGTGAAGGGGGTCCGCGGCCTGGCCGCGGCTCGGGAGGGCACCGGGTAGCGGGGCTTGACCGAGGCCGCCTTGGGGACGCTCAGTGCCGTGACGGGCTTGGTGCCGGGCAGCGGCCGGTTCGGCGGCTGCCAGACCTTCGAGAAGTCCGCGGCCGGACCGTCGGCCGCGGCGTCGGCCGCCTGGACCGCGGGGGTGGCCAGCAGCGCGGTGGCGAGCGCCAGGACGACCGGACCGATGGTCCGGGGGCGTGGGCCGGATGTTCTTCGGCGTGCGCGGGGGTCGGGCATGAGCTTCCTCCGTCTGCGGGGGACCGGGGCGCGGAGCCCCGGCCGGCGGGCCATGGCAGCGGGTCAAGTGGCTTTGACAGAGGGGAGGTTGGGCGAGGGCCCCGGATCCACTCGGCTGCCGAGCCGGACGCCGGAAGCTAAGCAACCAAACGCTGGATGCGTCGGGATCAACGATCGTTAGTCGAGGTGCGGGCGAGTCCCCCTCCAGGAGCTCCCGAGTGTTCCGGGAGCGGGGAGCGAGGGATCGCCGAGGGGGCCGTACCGGAGTGCTTCTCCGGTACGGCCCCCGAGGTGTGGCCGGTCAGCGGTGCCGCAGGGCGGCCAGGACGCGCCGGCCCGGGCGCAGGCGGGTGACGGGCGCGGCCGTGCCGGCGCCGATCAGGACCGCTACCCATACCGGCACCGGGACCAGCAGCCGTACCACGAGCGTGACCAGCGTGAAGACGGCCAGCAGGGCCAGCAGGTCCAGCAGGGCGGCCGGCCGCCCGCCGGGGGCGGCCTCGCCCGTCCAGCCCAGCGCCTCGCGGCGGCCCGGCTCGCGGGTCATGACAGCTGTCCCATCAGGCAGCCGGCCGCCGCGACCGAGATGAAGCCCCAGGGCCCGCCCGCGAACTTCACCATCCGCAGCCCGGCGCGGGCGCGCTGGATGTTGACGGAGACGTGGTGCGACTGCACCGGCACGTAGGCGGCGAGGGCGCCGACCCCGCACTTGCGGGCGGCGTTCTTGACGACCTTGCCGATCCGCTTCCAGTTCCAGCTGAACGGGTTCCACCACGGGTCGGCCACCACCGGGAAGGCGGTGTTCGCGTCGAACTGCACCGTCTGGACCAGCGTCTGGCCCTCCAGGCGGTAGGAGGTGGGCACGGGGTTGCCACGGGCGTCCTTCGCCCAGGGGGCGTTGATCGCCGCGACCGGCTCGTCCGGGTCGGCCGAGACGATCACGATGGAGCCGTCCGGCTGCTGGCGCAGGCTCGAGCCGGCGGCCAGGGTGAGCGGCACCCGGTACTCGCGCGGCGCGGACGCGTTCTTGATGACCTGGAGGGTCCGGCTGCCGCCCGCCAGGGTGGGCTGGACGACGGTGTCCACCGCGGACGCCGCGTCGGCGTGCACCACGCTGCCGTTGACGTTGACCCCGCGCTGCGGGCCGGCGCCCGAGCCGATGCCGACCGCGGCGATGTCGTCCGGCTTGACCTCGATGCTGCCGCGGGAGTCCCAGGGCACGGTCACCGTGCCGGTCGCGGTCTCGGCGATGGCGGCGAACCGGGCGTCGCTGGTGGTGGCGGGGGTGATGTCGGCCGCGTCCAGGGCCGCGTTGGCCGCACCGAAGGCCTCGATCGCCGGGCCCGGCCGCCAGCCGGTGTCCACGGTGAAGGTCACCGGCTCCGACCACCCGTTGGCGTAGTGCTGGCCGTCGAAGGTCGTGGTGCGGAAGGTGTAGGCGCGGCCGGAGGCCAGCTTGCCGGCCGGGACCGTCGCGGCGGCCGTCTGGCCGGAGCGCACGAACGGCGAGTTGAACAGCGCGACCACCTCGCCGGTGGCCTTGTCCTTGATCTCGAAGGTGCCCTGCACCTGGTCGTCCTCGTTGACGTCCTCCGTGGTGAAACGCAGCGTCGGCGTCAGGCTGTTGACCTTGTAGACCCCGCCCTCGCTGTAGAACGGCTTGCCCGCCTGGAGGTTGGCGCCGTTCTTGGGCCGGTAGTTGAAGGTGACCGTCAGCTGCGGGACCTTGTCCTCCGTCGTCTCGGAGGAGTGGAATCGCTTCCAGGCGTACGTGTCCGACTCGTCCACGGCCTTGATGCCCACCGAGCCGGTCGGGGCCTTGGCGCTCGCCCAGGTCTTCGCCAGTTCGGTGACGTCGGCGGTGACCCGGCCCGCGGTGCCGCAGGCCGCGCTGCGGGTCTCGGTGGAGGTGGCGGCCTTCTGCCGGAGCGCGGGCTGCTTGGTCCAGCGGCTCGAGGTGTCGGCCGGATCGGCCGCCCACACCTCCCAGCCGCGCTTCTCGCAGGACCAGGAGTGGTAGTTGAACAGCGAGAGCTTGGCGTCGGTGACCAGCGCGTCGGCGAACTGGCCGGTCTCCCAGGTGATGAAGGACCGGGCGGTGCGCTTGGTGGAGCCCGCGTGGTCGCCGGGCCAGCCGATCTTCAGGTCGGTGGAGGCCGACTGGTCGGTGGTGTCACCGCCCTGGACGAAGGTGTCGAAGAGCACTGACAGGGTGTCGGTGGCCGGGTCGATGGTCACCGGGTACCGGGTGGCGGGGTCCGTGAGGAAGGCCCGGTCCGGGGTGAGGCGCAGCTCGACCGTGTCGCCGTCCTGGACGACCGTCATGGGCACCCGGGCGGTCCGCTTGCGCTCCCCGGAGCGCGCGTCGACCTGCGCGTCCCACATCACCGGCGCCGGCATGGTGGCGACCGGTTCGCCGCCCTCCCGCTCGGCGAACACCACCGAGCCGTCCGGCTGCTGGGTGGCCGTCAGGCCCGGGATCCGCAGCGGCAGGGTCATCGGCGCGGCCCCGTCGGCCGGCCGCTGCCGCAGGCTGAGGAACTGCTCGAAGCCGGTGCGGGTGGCGTCCACGACCAGGTCGGCGCCGGGCACGGCGTCGGGGTAGGTGGCCTTGGGGCCGTCCAGCACCGGGGCGGGCAGCCCGCCCTTCCACTGCACGGCGATCGTCCGGTCCCCGGTCCCCAGGGTGATCAGGTCCCGGGCCGCGGAGCCGGGCGCCTCGGCCGCGGCCCGCGCCGAACGGGCCCGGGCGCCACCGGGACCGGCCAACTTCAGCTCGCCGGGGTGCGCTTCGGCCTCGACGCCGCCGTCGGAGCGGCGGTGCAAGGTGGCGTCCACCGGGGTCCAGGTGCCGTCCTTGAGCATCCGGACCGGGCCGCCGGCGACCGTGGTGGTCAGGGTGCCGTCCGGGTTCGCCCAGGTGGTGGCGGTCTCGGTCCGGCGGTCCAGGACCTCGACGCGGTGGCCGAAGGACTGGGCGGCGAGCAGGGCGGAGCCGGCCGTGACGGCCTCGGTGACGGGCCCGCCCAGCGGGTTGGCGGCCCGCACCGCGTCCCGTACATCGGGTGTCCCGGGCGCCGTGCCCGGGCCGGACTCCTCCGCCACGGCCGGCACGGCCGACCCCAGCAGGGCGAGCGCGGTCAGCGCCGAGACGCCCCCCACCGCGACGGTTCCGGTGAATCTACGTCGTATCGACGACATGCAGGTCCTTGATCGAGCGACAGGTCCGCGCCCCGCTGCGGCAGGAAGCGGACGTGATCGACTTTGGTCGACCGCAAGATCAAAGCAGAGGTAAAGAGAAGGTAATCAGGGTCTAAAGTCCCTGTTCGGCGGGCCGATGGACCCGAGTACCGGCCCTGTTCGGCGGGCCGATGGACCCGAGTACCGGCCCGGACCGGTGCTCACGCCACCTCGATCCCGAAGTCCTGCACCAGCTCCGCCAGACCGCCCCGGTAGCCCTTGCCGCCGAGGACGAAGTCCCAGTCGCCGTTGGTCCGTCGCCGGAAGGAGCCCAGCACCAGGGCGTCCTCCCCGGGCCGCCCCTCGGACACCTCCAACTGGCCCAGCTCGGCCAGCCCCGGATCCAGCAGCCGGATCCGGGCGTCGGTGAAGCCGCCGAGGTCCGCGCCCGGATCGGCCTCCGGATCGACGGCCGCCACCAGCACCAGCCGGTCGGCCGCCGCCGGCAGCGCGTCGAACGCCACGCCGATCGCGGCCCGGTCGGGCCCGGCGGCGGGCAGTGCCCATACCGAACCGTCCGGGGTCCGGGGGTTGTTGAAGAAGACGAAGTGCTCCTCGCTCAGCACCTGGGCGCCCCGGCAGACCAGCGCGCACACGTCCACCGCCACGCTGCCGGCCCACGACATCCCCAGCACGTTGTGGTCGTCCGGGGGCGCCGCCGCCGGCGCCGGGTCCGCCGGTCCGGGCGCCCCGGCCGCCGGCGCCCGCCGGGCCCCGTCGCCCAACCGCCCGCGCAGACCGTGCAGGTGCAGCAGGTCCACCAGCTGGGGACCCGAGACCAACTCCAGCGGCTTGCCGCTCGCGAAGGCGTGCGAACCGGGCCCGAACCCCGAAGTCGTCACCAGCACGCCCTTGTTCGCGCCGGCGTCCTGCACGGTCCCGTACAGGTCGCGCACCGCGGTCGGCGGCACCGTGTTGCGGTAGCGCTTGACCTGGACGACGATCGTGCCGCCGCGGATCGGCGCCGGGTCCACCGCGTCCACGTCCACCCCGCCGTCGTTGGAGCGCTGGGTGGTCACCGCCTGCATCCCCATGGCCCGGAACAGCTCGGCGACCAGCTCCTCGAAGGCGATCGGGTCCATCGCGAACAGGTCCGGCTCCTCCTCGCCCCCGGCGGCGACCGGGACGGCCGCGGGGGACCGCACGTCCTCCGGCCGCCGGCCCGCCCGCACCGGCGCGAGCTGGTCGGGCCGGGCCGCGAGCTGCCCGCGCAGCGCGTCCGTCAGACAGCTCCCGGCGTCCACCTGCGCCAGGTGCAGCTCCCGGAAGGCCGACCGCGCCGCCGTGACCGCGGCGAGCACGATCTGACCCGGCCGGCCCGTCGCCGGGTCGTGCCCGTCGACGAAGCCGTTCAGCGTCACGGACTCCAGCACGCCCGACTCGTCCGCCCCGAACAGCTCGTGCAGCACCAGCAGCACCGACTGGGCCAGCACCTCCCGGTACAGGGAGCGCCGCTGGGTCACCGGGCGGGCGGTCTCCTTGTCCTGGTCGGTGCCGAACATGTACCGGACCGCCTTGGCCGCCGGTACGACCGCGAGGGGCGGCAGCTCCCAGTCCAGCACCAGCTCCCCGGCCCCCGGGTCGTAGGCCGCGGTCACCCGGCGGGGGAAGCCCTCCGGCCACGCCGTCGAGGAGTAGAGGGCGGCGGCGAAGTACTCGGCCACCGCGTCCGGCTCCCGCCGCCGCACGCCGTCGGTTATCGCCCCGATGTCGGCGTTGTGCCGCCGCACCTCGGCCAGTTGGCCCTCCGCCCACTGCCGGTGCTCCGCCCGGCGCGCGGCCAGCTGCCGCTGCCGGTCCGCCTCCGCGGCCTGGGCGGCCCGCCAGTCCTGCTCGAAGCGGGCCCGGGCCTCGGCCTGCGCCTGGGCCCGGTGGTGCGGGGTCCAGCCGCCCTGCGCCTGGTACCGGCGCTCGTCCGGCATCGGTACCGGCCGCTCCAACGCCCCCGCGACGAAGGGCTGGACCTCCTCGGGCCGCAGCAGGGCGGCGGCCCGGAAGGCCGGCGCCCGGCAGCCCGCGGCCAGCAGCCCCTGGAGCTCCGCGACCCGAGCGTCCAGCTCCTCGGTACGCCGCGCCGCCTCCGCCTGGCGGAAATCGCGGTGGCTCTGCGCGGCCCGCCGCTCGGCGGCCCGCGCCCGCTGCTCCTCCTGTCTGCGCAGTCCCGCCTCGACCGCCAGCCGGCGCTGTTGCTGGCGTTGCATCTCGGCCCAGACTCCGACGAGACCGGTGGAGCGATGACTCATGTGCGGCAGGCCCTCCCCAGGGCGGGGACCGGCCGGAGGCGATCTGGCCGTCCCCGTGACCAAATGCGAGGGAACGACTCTATCCAGCGACGGCCCGCACGGAAATCCGCCCGCCCGCCCCGGTCCGTCCGGGCGCCCGCACCCCGGCCTCCGGGCGCGGGCTCACCTGTTCGGGGACTGGGCAGGGAAGCCCGCAACTGGCTCCATGGGAAGGGGTGTCGGGCGACCGACCCCGACCGGAGCACGCCCTACGCGACGAGGTGAGCAGCTTTGCCGACCGACCGGTACGGCCACGACCTGTACGACGGCACCGCGGAGGCGGCCGGCCACCTGGACCGCGCCGTGGCGCACCTGCTCTTCCTGCGGCCCGAGGTGGCCGGGGCGGTCGAGGACCTGCTCGCCACCGCCCCCACCGCGCCGGTGGGCCAGGCCTTCGCCGCCTACCTGGGCGTCCTCGGCACCGAGCCGGCCGACGCCGCGGCCGCCCGCCGCCGCTTCGAGGCCTTCACCGCCGGGCTGGACACCACCCGGCTGCCCCCGCGCGAACGCATGCACACCGCCGCCGCGGCCCACCTGCTCGCGGGCGACCTGAAAGGGGGCAGCGCGGTCCTGGAGGAGCTGACCGTGGCCCACCCGCGCGACGCCCTCGCGCTCTTCGTCGGCCACCAGCTCGACTTCCTCACCGGCGACGCCACCCGTCTGCGGGACCGGGTCGGCGGCGCGCTCTCCGCCTGGCCCCGGGAGGACCCGCACCGCGGCCCGCTCCTGGGCATGTACGCCTTCGGCCTGGAGGAGTGCGGCCACTACGAACACGCCCGCGAGACCGGAGCGGCCGCGCTCGAGCGCAACCCACGAGACGTGTGGGCCACCCACGCGGTCGCCCACACCTACGAGATGCAGGGCCGCTTCGCCGAGGGCGCCGCCTTCCTCGAGGCCCGCACCGGCCACTGGTCCGGCGGCAACTTCCTCACCGTCCACACCTGGTGGCACTACGCCCTCTACGCCCTGGAGGCCGGCCGGCCCGACCGGGCGCTGGCCGTCTACGACACCTCCCTGCACCACGCCGACTCCCGCGGGCTGGCCATGGAACTCCTCGACGCGGCAGCCCTGTTGTGGCGGCTGCGGCTGGCCGGCTCCGACCAGTCCGGCCGCTGGTCGGCACTGGCCGACGCCTGGGCCGCCCGGGCCGATCCGCCCTTCTACGCCTTCAACGACGTCCACGCCGTCATGGCGTACGCCGGGGCCGGCCGGATCGCCGAGGCCCAGCGCCTGATCGCCGGCCGCCGCCGCTGGCTGGCCGAACCGGCCGCCGGCGCGCTCACCAACCACGCCATGACCGCCGAGATCGGCCTGCCCGTCTGCGAGGCGCTGGTCGCCCACGCCCGGGAGGACCACGACACCGTCGTCGACCTGCTCTGGCCGCTGCGCCGCCGCCTCCACGAGGCCGGCGGCAGCCACGCCCAGCGCGACGCGATCCAGCAGACCCTCCTCGAATCGGCCCTGCGCGCCGCCCGCCACCCGATCGCCCGCACCCTGATCAGCGAACGCACCGCCCTGCGCCCGGACAGCCCCTTCAACTGGGCGGCCCGGGCCCGGCTGGCGGACGCCCTGGGCGAACCGGCCGAGGCCGCCGCGGCCCGCGCCCGGGCAACCGGCCTGCGCGTGAAGGGAGTCCACCCCGCCGGACACGTCTGACATCCGGCCCCGGACACGCGGACGGCGCCACCACACGAGGTGGTGACGCCGTCCCGGACCGTCGACGTCAGCGGTCGGCCGCCGTCAACGGACCGCGCTCACTTGCCGAGCCACGCCTGGTGGACCGCCACCGTCGACGTGTTGCCCTGCTTGTCGGTGACCACGGCGGACAGGGCGATCCCCTTGCCCTTCGCCGGGCTCTGCACGGAGATCCGGCCGTCCCGCACGGACACCTTCCGCCAGGTCTTCCCGTCGTCGTAACTGACCGACACCGTGAGCGACTTGAGGTTGCCCCCGGCCGCCGAACCCTGCACCGTCACCGGCACCAGGACCTTCGCACCGGCCGGCAGCCGCGAGGCGAGGTCGACCGGGGCGGCGAAGCGGACGGTGGACACCGGCAGCGCCGTGGTGGCCGCCACCTGCTTCGACCGGAAGGAGAAGGAGGCCTCGATCCGGGTGCCGGCCGCGGCCAGCGCCTTCGAGCGCTGCACCGAGACCGCCAGCCGGTACCGGGCCTCGCCCGCCCCGACCGTGAACGGCACCCGGCCGGTCAGCGGGTCGTCGTTGCGGGCGACCTCGACGCCGTTGCGGTACAGCGTCGACGAGGCCTTGACGGTCGGGCTGTCGCCCAGGTGCCCCGCGCCGTCCGAGAAGAGCGGCACGGCCCCGACCAGCTGCTGCTCACCCGTCGCCGGGTCCGGCGCGGTACGGAACACGCCCAGGCCCTTGCCCAGTTGCGGCCCGAAGACACCCGTGTCGAAGTTCTCCCGGTACGTCCGGCCGGCCGCGTAGCGCTTGGCCCGGGGCATCTCGTAGCTGCCCTCGTAGGCCGGGTAGCCCCACTCGTCCGGCGGGCCCGCCTGGGTCAGCCGGGTCAGCCAGCTGACCCCGTCCGCGGTGGAGACGTAGAAGGTACGGGTGCCCGGCGCGGGCTGCGGCGCGGTGTAGCCGTTGCCCTCGGGCGCCCCCGGCAGGTGGGCGAACGGCGACACGAAGGCGCTCTTCCCGGGGGCCGAGGCGCCCAGGCCGACCTTCAGGGTGGCCAGTTCGGCCGCCTTCACGTGCTTGGTGTACCCGGTCGCCAGCCGCTCGGCCGGGCCGCCGAACGCCACCGAGTACTGCGCGGTGCGCCCCTTGAGGAAGTGCGCGTCCCAGGTCTGCAGCATCGAGCCGTCGGTGACCGCCGGACCGCGGTGGGCGGTGCGGAAACCGGTGAAGCCGCGCAGGACCCAGCCGTTGCCGATCCGGCCGATCTCGGTGTTGCGCTCGTAGTACGTGCCCGCGTAGTCGGCCTTGGAGATGCCGGGCACGGTCAGGTCCACCGGCTTCGTGGTGCGGGCGTCAGCGGTCAGCGTCAGGTCCCGGGTCACCTCCAGCTTCGGCTGGGCGATCCAGTCGGTGCCCTTGGCGTAGTCCGAAGGGTCCACGTACACGGCCGTGTTGAAGGTGTACGAGCCCTTCGGCACGCGTAGCGTGTGGCGGCCCGGCTGGTCGGCGATCCGGGCCGAGAAGCCCGCCCCCGGTCCGCCGACGCCGGTCAGGGTGGAGGCGAAGTTCTTCGCGTCGGAGCCGTCCCGGCCGAGGGTGCGCACCGTGAGGTCGTAGGACTCCGCCTCCCGGGTCGCCACCGCGGCCGTCCGCACGGACTGGCCGGCGGCGGTCGCCGTGACGTAGCCCGAGTACGCGCCGTCGGCGCTGCCGATCCGGGTGTCCGCGACCAGCGGCACCTCGGCCCTGCCACCGGCGGGCACGGTCACCTTCGCGGCGCCGAGCGAGAAGAAGCCGGCCGGGGCGGGCTTGCCCGCCGGGTCCAGGGTGGCCACCGACAGGGCCAGGGTGACCGGGGCGGTCCCGAGGTTGCGGTAGACGAGCTTCCTGGTGACGCGCCGGTCGTCGGCGTGCGGCCACCGGGCGGTGCCGAAGTCCAGCGAGACCGGGTCGGCGACCACGCTCTGCTTGATCGCCCGGTCGACCCGGATGCGGCCGGTGCCCTGCTGGAACGGCGTGTAGCCGCCGTTCTTCGCGGAGGCCGTGAGCGCGCCCTTGAGCTCGGCGTACTTCCACGTCGGGTGCAACTGCTTGAGGATCGCGGCCGCGCCCGCCACGTGCGGGGTCGCCATGGAGGTGCCGTCGAGCGTCAGGTAGCCCGGCGCCGGGTGCGGCGTACCGGGGTCCCGGTCGAAGGCGCTGCCGGCCGCGGCGGCCGCGGTGATCGCCACGCCCGGCGCGGTCACGTCGGGCTTGACGGCCCCGTCCACCCGCGGACCGGTGCTGGAGAAGGGCGCCAGCTTGTCGTCGTGGTCGACCGCGCCCACGGTCAGCGCGGCGTCCGCGCTGCCCGGCGAGGCCACCGTCGAGGCGCCGCCCTCGCCGTCGTTGCCGGCCGCGACCGCGAACAGGACGCCCTTGGTGGCGGACAGCCGGTCGACCGTGGCCTCCAGCGGGTCGGTCCCGGGGCTGTCGGGTCCACCGAGGCTCAGGTTGACCACGTCGGCGCCCTGGGCGGCGGCCCACTCCATGCCCGCGATCACGGCGGAGTCGTCGCCGTTGCCGTGGTCGTCGAGGACCTTGCCGCTGATCAGCTCGGCACCGGGGGCGACGCCCTTGAAGCGGCCGCCGGACCTGGCGCCGGTACCCGCCGCGATCGAGGCCACGTGCGTGCCGTGCCCCACCCGGTCCTTGGCATCGGGCGAGCCGGAGAAGTTCTTCTCGGCCACGACCCGCGTCTCGAGGTCGGCGTGCGTCCGGTCGACACCGGTGTCCAGCACGGCGATCTTCACGCCCTTGCCGTCGTACCCGGCCGCCCACGCCTTGTCGGCGCCGATCTGCCGGACGCTGCGGTCCAGGCTGGCGGTACGGACGCCGTCCAGCCAGACCGTGCCGATGCCGGCGGCCGCGGTGCGCGCACCGCCGGGCCCCCGATCGGTCAGCACCTCCCACAGCCGGCCCAGGTCCTGCGCGGAGGTACGGACGGCATCGGCGTCGAGCGCCGGGAACGTCCGACGCAGCGCGGTGTCACCGGCCGAGCGGACCCCGGCCCGGGCGGCGCCGGCGCCGTCCCGGTACTGCACGATCAGCTTGAGCCCGGCGCCGTGACTGCGGCGCAGCCGCGGGTCGCTCAGCACCGACAGGTCGAACAGCCGCTGGTCGAGGCGGCCCGACGCGAGCAGCGGCGCGGCGTCGGCGGGCACCACCAGGGTGCGCCCCCCGACCCGCTGCACCTGTACCGGCACGCGTTCCCGGCCCCGGGCGGGCTCGAAGGCCGTCATCCGGCCGGTGGCGTCCACCACCACCCGGTCGCCGGTGACGAGCGTGATCCGCTGGCTCCCGCCGGCCCGGACGACGTCCGCCCCGCCGGTGCCGCCGGCCCCGCCCGCGGCACCCGCCGGCGCGGGCCCGGCCATGCCCGATATCAAGGCCACCGACGTGGCCGCTGCGATGGTGAAGGCACGTGCTCTCTTCACATGTGCGCGCAAAACTCCCCCAGGAGCTTGGGATGAGGTCGAGTGATTTCCGGCCACGACGCAGCAGAACGCCCGCCAACCGGTCAGCGCAGTATGTGAGCCCACCAAGACATCGATCAACGCCGCTCAGCCGGCGTCCGGTTGGGACCCCTCGTTTCCAGCCACCGAACCACCCCCGATTGCGATCACCTCCCGACCGCCATGTGATGACTGTGTGACAGCTGTGAGATCACCACGAGACGGCCCCCACTCCCCCCAAGCAGAACCACCCCGGCCCCCCAAGACCGGAGTCCATCCTTCAAGTTGGCCGTTTCCACCCTCTTGCCGAGCGCTGGACCCGCCTCCGGAAGGGGGGACGCCGGGAGGGCGCCAGCGGTTTCCGAGGTGGCCGGCGGCCCGGGTCCTTAGGCTGGGGGCATGGAGTACAACCCGTACGGGGTGCAGCAGCAGCCCGCGCCGCCCGCCCACGCGCCGTGGACCGCGCTCGACGACCACCTGCTCTACACCTGCGGGGTCGTGTACGACCTGATGCAGGGCCGGCTCGCCGAGCGCAGACCGGTGCCCACGATGGCCCGGCTGGTGCCCGGGGAGCTGTCGCTGGCGGTGGGCCCGGCCGCCCGGCTGACCTGGCGCGCCCTGGGCGACGGCAGTTACCAGCACAGCAGTGTGATGGCCTTCGGCAGCACGGCCTTCGTGGTCGGCAGCCTGGCGGGGTCGGCCCTGGGCAACGCGGCCCGCCGGAACGCCGCCGCCGCCGACGCGCAGCCGAGGTGGGTGCACGACGGCACCGGCGAGCTCACCGTGACCAACCGCCGCGCCTACTTCGGCCACCCGCAGAGCTTCCTGGACCTCAACTGGACCGGACTCGACACCATCGACCTGGTCGCCCCCGACGTCTTCCAGTGCTCCTTCCAGAACACCCACGCCGGCGGCTACTCCACGATCCAGGTGCACTCCATGTGGGCGTCCCTGGTCTTCGTGCTCGCCGCGCACGTCGCCTTCCCGGCGCATCCCAGGCTGCTGGCCCGCGGCTGGCTGCCCCCGGACTTCGAGGCCCGCTGCGCGGCCGTCGGAGCCGTCTGCCCGCCCGTGAAGTAGCCCCGCCGCCCGGGTACTCGGCGGCGGGGCCACGTCACGGTGGTGGTTACTTGGCGCCGAGGCCGGCGTCGGTGACCTCGGGCTTGCCGGCGGCCTTGAGCACCTTGTTGAGGAGGGTGAGGTCGTAGATGCCGGTGAGGTCGGGCTGCTTGATGAGCTGGGCCTTGACGGCCCAGTCGGCTTCGGTCTTGAGGGTGGTGGCGAGGGGGTCGTCGGTGGTCCGGATGCTCGCCCAGGCGGGGTCGATGACCTTGGCGGGGAGTTCCTTGCCGGAGAGGGTCTTGAGGGCGGCGTTGGCGGAGGCCTTGGCCTTGTCG
>NZ_JBFBGK010000030.1:0-74288 GCF_040684615.1 Streptomyces sp. NPDC089919 | reverse complement strand
CGAGACGCCGACGGCCGGCGCCACGCGGGCGAGGAAGACCAGCAGCTCGAGGATCGTCTTCCCCCGGGCAGGGCGCGCCGGCCACCGGACCGCGCCACCGGACCTCGCCGCCGGTCGGACCCGTCGGTCAGACCTCGCCGTCGGTCTTCAGTTCCAGGCGGACGTTGGTGTCGGCGGTGCCGTTGTTGGTGACGCAGGCCGTGTAGTACCCGGCGCCGGGGAAGGTGCCCCACACCGTCCGCAGGTCCGCCGCCCAGGCGGCGACCAGGCCGGGGGAGCCGGTGCCGGGCACGGTCACCCCCTGGTACTGGAGCTTGAACTTGGCGCCCTGGCCGGTGGCCCGGCCGTCCGCCCGGACCTGGTACCCGGCGTACTGCTGGACGCAGCGCTGCTCGCCCGGGTGCAGCGTGCCGCCGAAGAACTGGCTGGCCGAGGCCGGCCCGGCCGCCGTCAGCACCGCCGCCGCGCCGACCGCGGCCACCGCGGCCGCCGCCGAGAACCGCAGCCCGCGGCGCCGGCCGCCCCGCGCCGCCGTCCGCCCGACCTCCGGGCGCGCACCGGACTCCACCGTCGTCATCGTGATACCGGACATGGGACATCCCCTCCTGAAGTGTAACTTCTCGCACCCTCTCGGGCACATGCCCCACGGTAGGAGCGCCCGCCGGCCGTCCGACACGCCGACCGGTGTCCAACTTCCGTCCAATTCCCGCTCGTTCCGCCCGGTCCGCGGCCGCCCCGGTGGTATCACCGTGCCGTGGGGGGACAGCAGGCAGGCAGGACGATGGCCGACCGGTTCGCCGCGGCGCGCGCCCGGGGCTTCGTCGGACGGCGGGACGAAGTCGCGGAGTTCGGCCGGATCCTGGCCGCGGGCGGCGGCGCGGTCGTCCATGTGCACGGCTGCGCCGGCATCGGGAAGTCCACCCTGCTGCACCAGTTCGCCTGGCTGGCCGCCGCGGCCGGCCGGCCGGTGGTGCACCACGCCGACGCCGCCGTCGCCGGGGCCGGGGGATGGACGCCCGCTCGGGACGCCGGGCCGGCGCTCGCCCCACCCCCGTTGGCCCCGGGCACGCTCGTCGTGGTCGACGTACCCGGGGCGGTCGCGGTGACCGAGCGCCTGCTGGCGGCCGTACCCGACGACGCGGTCCTTGCGCTGGCCGACCGGGAGCCGCCGCCGCTGTCCTGGCGGACCGACCCGGCCTGGCAGGGGCTGCTGCACACCCTGCCGCTCGCCGTCCTGTCGGCCGCCGACAGTTCCGAACTGCTCACCCGCCGGGGCGTCCCCGCCGCGGACCACCCGGCCGTCCTCGGCTTCACCCACGGGCACCCGCTGGCCCTCGCGCTGCTGGCGGACGTACGCGGGTACGGCGCGGCGGGCGCCGCCGGACCGGCCCGGCAGCCGGCCCGGGTGGTCAGCGCCCTGCTGGCCGCCCTGCTGGACGCGGTCCCCACCCCGCTGCACCGCGCGGCCCTGGAGGCCTACGCCCAAGTCCTGGTCATCACCGAGCCGTTGCTCGCCACCCTCGTCGGAGTGCCGGACGCGGGCGACCTGTTCGAGTGGTTGTGCGGGCTGTCCATCACCGAGTACGGCAGCCGCGGCATCCACCCGCACGACCTCGCCCGCTCCGTGCTCGACGCCGAACTGGGCTGGCGCCACCCGGCCCGGCGGGCCGAACTGCGCCGCCTGGCGGGTGCGTACTACCAGCAGTTGTTCACCGACGGCGACCGGGCCCGGCAGGGCACCGTGCTGGCCGACTTCGCCTATCTGCACCGGGACAGCCCGCTGGTGGGCCCGCTGCTCGCGCCGGTCACGGCGGGCGCGGCCGGCTCGGCCCGGCTGGACAGCCTGGTCATCGCCCCCGCCGGCCCCGACGACCTGCCGGCCCTCCTGAGCCTCGCCGCCCACCACGAGGGCCCCGAATCCGCCCGGCTGCTGCGCCCGTGGTGGGGGCACCCGGCCGCGTCCTGGGGCACGGTCCGAGAGGCGGCCGCGGCCGCGGAGGGTCCGGACGGGGGAGTGGCGACCGCGGGCAGGCCGGACGCGGGAGGCGGGGACGCCGGCGGACCCGACGGGGGAGCCGCGGCCGGGGGGCACCCAGGGGGCGCCGGAGCCGTGCCCGCCGGCTTCTACCTGCTGCTCGCCCTCACCGCCGAGGACCTGGACGATCCGGTGGTCGGCGCCGACCCCGGCACGGCCGCCGCCGCCCGCTGGCTGGGCCGGTACGGGGCCCTGCGCGCGGGTGAACGCGCCCTGCTGGTGCGGGCCTGGCTGGCCCGCGACACCTACCAGGACGTCTCGGCCGTCCAGACGCTGATCACCCTGCGCCTGACCCACCACTACCTCGCCGAGCACCACCGGCCGGCGCTGACCCTGCTGCCGTTCGCCGACCCCGACTTCTGGGCCGGCGGCTGCGCGTACACCGATTTCGCCCGGCTTCCGGAGGCGGATTTCACGGTGGGCGGCCGCCGGTACGGCACCTTCGTCCACGACTGGCGCCGGACGCCCCCGCTGGCCTGGCTGGGGCTGCTCGGCGAGCGGGAGTCGGCCGCCGACCCGCTCTCGGTCGCGCCGCCGGCGGCCGGCCGGCTGCGGATCCTGGACGCGGACGCCTTCGCGGCCGGCGTGCGCGAGGCGCTGCGCGGGCTCGGCCGGGCCGGCGGGCTGCGCGGCTGTGTGCTGCTGGGCTCCCGGATGGTGGCCGCCCGCGCGGGGGAGGGGGCCGACGGGGACGCGCGTGCCGCCGTCCTCGCGGAGCTGCTGAAGGAGGCCGCAGCCGAACTGCAGGCGGCCCCGCACGACCGGCGCGCCTCGCGCGCGCTGCACCACACGTACCTCCAGCCCGCCGGCACCCAGCAGCGGGCCGCGGACCTCCTGGGCCTGCCGATGTCGACCTACCGCCGGCACCTGGCCACCGCCCTGGACCGCCTCACCGAACGGCTCTGGCAACGCGAACTCGCCACCTGAGCCGGATCCCGGCCGGCCCCGGGTGCCGGCGGAGGGAGGCTCAGCGGCGGCCGGAGCGGGCGCTGAGCCTGGCGTTCGCCTTCAGGAGCCAGGGGATGAGGCCGTACGCGACGATCGGGACCACGACCGCGGTCAGGATCAGAGTGCGCACCCATACCGGCAGGCCGCCGGTGTACGGGCCGAGCGCCGCCAGCACCACCGTGATGGTCGGGTAGACCGCCAGCCAGGTGATGAACGCCCGGCGGTGCGCGGACGGTTGGGCGGGTCCGGCCGGCGCCGGTGCCGGGTCGGCGTGCTCGTCGGAGCTGGTGGATCCGGATATGGATGAGTTCATGGTGGTCCCCCGGTGGGCGAGTTGGTCGGACCGGCCGGGGCGCCCGATTCCCAACCGATGGGTTGGAGTCTGGCACGACCTCGTCCCGGAAGTCCAACTGTTTGGTTGGAAACCGGTAGAGTCGGGGCATGGCCTGGGACACCGCACGCACCAAGCAGCTCCTCCTCGACGCAGCCGTCGAGGAGTTCGCCCGGCACGGCGCCGAAGGCGCGCGGGTGGCGCGGATCGCCACCGGCGCCGGGGTCAACAAGGAGCGCATCTACCAGTACTTCGGCAGCAAGGAGAAGCTGTTCGCGGCCGTCCTCGAGTCCGAGTTGCGCAAACTGGCCGCCGCCGTCCCGCTGGGCCCGGAACAGGCCGCCGACCTGGGCGACTACGCGGGCCGGGTCTTCGACTACCACCGCAGCCACCCGCACTTCGTCCGCCTGCTGACCTGGGAGGGCCTGCAGTGCCAGGGGCACCCGGTGGCGGCCGAGGGCGAGCGCACCGACCACTACGCCCGGAAGCTCGCGGCCGTCGCCGCGGCCCGGCGCTCGGGAGCGCTCGCCGACGGCCTCGCGCCGGGGGAGCTGATGTACGCGGTGGTGGCCCTCACGGCGGCCTGGCTCACCATGCCCCAGGTGGCCCGGATGCTGCTGCCGGCCGTGGTCGAGGCCGGCCCCGACGCCGAGCGCGCCACCGTCGTCGCCCTGGTGCGCCGGCTCGCCGCCTGAGCCGGCGCACGGCCTGAGCCGCGCGGGGCCAGAGCCGGCGCACGGCCTGCGGCACCGAGCCGCCCCCAGCCGCACCGGCCGTCCCAGCGCGCCGAGCCGTCCAGCCCCCCGAGTCCTCGCAGCCGCCCGGGCGCCCTCAGCCGCCCGGTCTCACGGACGCGCGGCCCGGGCCAGCCAGGGGGTGAGGGAGAGGTGCGGGATCAGTTCCCGGTACGTCTCGTCGCCGGGCAGCGGGACCACCAGCCACTGGCCGGGCGGGAAGAGGCGGCCCTTCACGTGCGCGAGCCCGCCGTACACGGACCGCAGGAAGGCCGGGGCCGCGTCCCGCGGCACGTCCTCGAAGTCGACCCCGTCGACGCTGAAGCGGACGTCGTCCTCGGGGAAGACCCGCACCGACACCGCGGGCGAGCCGGACAGTTCCAGGAACGCCTCGTGCGGCAGCGAGCCGTCGGGGTCCGCCACCGCGAACGCTCCGGCGGAGGTCCGGCGGGAGGTCCGGTCCGCACCGATGTCGTCCGTGACGGCCACCTCCCGCCCGAACTCCCGCGCGATCTCCACGAGCGCGGTGACGGCGGCCTGGGTGGTGGGCAGATGCGGATGACGGCTCATGGCCCCGATCATGCCGCAGGGCCCGGACGCGGGACCGGGGGGGGCGTCAGATCTCCTTGAGGAAGACCACGGCGTCGAGCAGGTGCAGGGCGGCCGGGTCGAGGGAGCCGTAGGTGTGGTCGGCCGGGACGCGCGGGGTCGGCGGGTGGTCCAGGGCCTCGGCGAGGGCGGCCGGGTCGATCACCGACCGGTCGTACGGGAGGCGCGAGAACAGCCCCTCGAGGGTGTCGGCGGGCGGGACGTCCGCGCCCCGGCTGCCGAAGGCCGAGGCGGCGAAGGCGTACCGGTCACCGAGGCGGGTGGCCAGGACGGCGCCCGCGCTCCACCACCGCAGCGGCGCCCCGCCGAACCGCATCGAGCTCTCGCCGCGCTGGAGGTGCGCGTTGTGGGCGAAGGCGAGGGTCGGCCCCCGCCCGGCCTCCCGGCGCACGACCGCGTCCAGGTTGTCCGCCATCATCGCGTCCCGCAGACCCGTCACCGCGGCCAGCCGCGCGTCCGAGGTGCCGGCCAGGGCCGCGTGGTACCGCAGCAGCCCGGCCGCCGTACGCGCGTGCAGGCCGGCCCGCCAGAAGTCCTCCGCAGAGGTCGCGGCCGCCAGCCGGGGCGCCTGCGTGGTGAGCAGGGAACCCAGGTCGTCCGCCAGCACCCGCAGCCGCGCCGCGGCGGCGGTCCGGCCGACCGAGCGCGCCGGGTCCATCAGCGCGGCCGGGTCCGCCCAGCGCTCCTCGGGCCCCAGCAGCTCGACCAGGCCGGCCCGGGTGCACGGCAGGTCCAGGTGGGGGGAGAGGTAGTCGTGCAGGGCGGTGAGCGCGCCGCCCGGCCCGGCGGCGCCCGTCATCTCCAGCGGGCCGTCGATGCCGTAGAAGCGGAGCCGGTCCTCGGGGGCCCGCGAGGCGTTCGCAGCCCGCATCCAGCGCAGCAGCTCGCGGTTGCCGGCGGCGGCCCCGAGGCCGTGACTGAAGCCGCCGGCCAGCGCCTCCTCCAGGCTTCCGCCACCGGCCACGTACGCGTCGGCGACCAGGCCGGCCAGGCAGTCGCTCTCCAGGGCGATCGAGCGGTAGCCCTCGTGCTCCACGAGGTGGCGGAAGAGGTCGTTGCGCGTCTCCAAGAAGGCCTCGACGCCGTGGGTGGGCTCGCCCAGGCCGAGCAGCCGGGTGCCGGGGGACAGGCGCGCGGTCACGGCGGCACCACTGAAAGAGCGGGCGGCGGCCCGCAGGGATTCGGTCATGACTTCCACCGTATCGTTGAAGGAACGGTGTAAACTTCTACGCCCATTTCGTTGAACATCCGCTGGTGAGAACTACTCCCGGGAGGGAGAACCCTCAAAGTGCGCCCCATCGATCTGGCCCGTGGCCACGGCCTGTCCACGCAGGCGGTCCGCAACTACGAGGAGGCCGGCTTCCTGCCCCCGGCCGAGCGCTCGGCGAGCGGCTACCGCGTCTACACCCCGCGGCACGCCGCGGCGCTGCGGACCTTCCTGGCGCTGCTCCCGGCCCACGGCCACGCCACGGCCGGGGCGGTGATGCGCGCCGTCCACGAGGGCGCAGTCGACGAGGCGCTGCGGCTGATCGACCTCAGCCACGCCCAGCTGGCCGAGGACCGTGCCACCCTGCACGCCGTCGCGGCCGCCCTGCACGACCTGGCGGCCCCCGATCCGGCCGGCCCCGACCGCGCGCCGGACCGCTCCCCACCGGCGCGGACCGCCCCGGCGTCCATCGGCCCGCTGGCCCGCCGACTCGGCGTGCGCCCGGCGACCCTGCGCACCTGGGAGCGGGCCGGGCTGGTCCTGCCCGGCCGCGACCCGGCCACCGGCTACCGCGTCTACACCCCGGCCGACGTGCGGGACGTCCTGCTCGTGGACCAGCTGCGGCGCGGCGGGTACGGGCTGGAGCAGATCGCCCGGGTCCTGGAGCGGCTGCGTACCGCCGGCGGACCGGGGCCGCTGCGCGCCACCCTCGACCAGTGGCGCGCCCGGCTGACCGCCCGGGGCCGCGCCATGCTGACGGCCGCGGGCGCCCTCGACGCCTACCTCGACGACGACCACCGCGGCCATCCCGACGGCGACCACCGCGGCGGCGCGCAGGACCCGTAGCGGGAGGCGGTTCCCGTCCCGTCCGCGGGTACGACAGACTGCCCCCATGGCGAGTTACCCGCGGGTCGAGTGCCCGGAATGCCGAGGCGTCTACGGAGGCGCGCCCACCCGCGCCATCGGCATGGTCAGCGTCGTGGACCACAAGCGCGAGCCCCGCTCGCTCCAGCTCTGCCCCGGCAGCATGGTCCACGTACGGCTGCGGGACGCGGGCGCCTGGCAGGAGGAGCTGCCCGACGAGGAGCCGGCGCCCGCCCCGCCGGGGCTGTTCGACCTGCCGTAACCCCACCCGCACGCCGATCGGCGCGGGAATTTACCAAGATCGATTCTTCGGGTCAAGCCACGAGATGCAGTGGCGTGCCCGGATCTCCGCCGCAGGGTTTATTTGAAGCACGCCCCACCGGGAAATACCGGCGGAGAACGAGAACCGGGTGAATTCCCCTTCTCTCTCGCGGGGCCTTTCAGAAAAGCCCCTTCAATTGCGAGTGGAGAATCATCATGTTCGAGCTTTCCTTTACCCGCCGTGCCCTGCTCGCCGGTTCCTCGCTGCTGCTGGTCGGCGGCGGAATCGCCCTCCCGGCCACCGCGATGGCCGCCCCGGCCCCGCAGCACGCCGTCACCTTCGTCCAGGACGACAGCGCCGACGGCATCGGCACCAGTGGTGACGCCAACGCCGAGAACACCACGGTCGGCGGCGACGCCACCAGCGGTGCCGCCAGCACGGGCGTCGGCAACTGCAAGGGCAAGTGCACCATCACCACCGGCAACGCCACCTCCGGTGACGCCAGCGCCGACGCCATCAACACCGGTGACGCCACGGCCGTGAGCGGCGACGCCACCGGCAAGGGCGGCACCGTCAAGAAGAACGACATCAAGAAGCAGCTGAAGGAAAACCTCAAGGCCAAGCTCGGCAAGTGATCCCACCAGCCGCCCGGCCCGCCGATGCCGCAGAGCCCGCCTCTCCGGCATCGGCACCCCTTCATCACGTCCCGACCCACCAGCCAAGGAGAAACGCCATGACGAACCCCTTCCGCGTCCGCCGCATCGTCCTCTTCGCCGCCTCCACCGCGATCGTCGCGGGCGGCGCGCTCCTGCCCGGCACCGCCTTCGCCGCGACGCCGGCGACGGCCCCGGTGGTCGTGGCGGACGGTGACCAGGGCGACGCGAGCAACAACTCGACCCTCTTGTACACCGGCGACGAGGGCGGCATCGTCGTCCACCCCGGCAAGCACCCCGGCAAGCACCCGGGCAAGAAGCACCCCGGCAAGCACCATCCCGGCCAGGACGGCTCCCCGGTGGTCCCGAACACGGGCCCGGACGGAAGGCCCCCGGTGATCTACTGCATCGCCGCGCCCTGCCCCCAGCCGGGCGAGCAGGCCGACCCCGGCACCACCGGATCCGTCAGCTGAACCCGGACGCCCCACCGCGGCCCCGACCCCACCCGGTCGGGGCCGCGGCCGGGCGCCCGGGCACCGTCCCGCCCCCCGCCCGCCTCCCGGGCGTCCCCCGTGGAAACCGGACGCCCGCGCAGCTCGTCCCGTAGGGCATGTACTCGATCACCGCAGGGACGGGGTCCGCCCCGCGGACCGGCCGCACCGGGCACTTCCTCCGGCAGCTGTGGCGGTTCGGCTGGACGCAGGCCCGCTGCTGCCTCTTCGCCGGGGCGCTGTTCTGCGGGATGGGCCTGTCCACCCTGCTCCCGCCGCTGCCGGTGGCCCGGTACGACCTGTTGCTCGGGTACGGCGTGCTGCTCACGGCGGGCTTCCTGGCGCTGCGCTGGGAGACCCGCCGGGAGACCGCCGTCATCGCCGTCTGCCACCTGCTCGGGCTCGCCTTCGAGCTGGTGAAGGTCCGCGTCGGCTCCTGGAGCTACCCCGAGCCGGCCCTCACCAAGGTCGCCGGGGTACCGCTCTACGGCGGCTTCATGTACGCGGCCGTCGGGAGCTACGTCTGCCGTGCCTGGCGCCTGCTCGACCTGGGCCTGACCGGGTACCGGGCCCGGTCCACCGCCGTGGTCGCGGCCGCCCTGTACGCCAACTTCCTGGCCCACCACTGGCTCCCGGACCTGCGCTGGGTCCTGGCCCTGGCCCTGCTGGGGGTGACGGCCGGGACCTGGGTGCACTACCGGGTGGGGGCGGCGCGCTACCGCATGCCGCTGGCGCTGGGGTTCGTCCTGGTCGGCTTCTTCCTCTGGGTGGCGGAGAACCTCGCCACCTACTTCGGCGCCTGGAGCTACCCCTCCCAACTGGGCGCCTGGCAACCGGTGTCCCCGGCGAAGTGGGTCTCCTGGACGCTGCTGATCAGCGTCACCTTCGCGCTGGCCCACGCCTTCGCCGGCCGGCGCGCAGCACGGGAGCCGGACCGCTCCGGCCGCTGAACGTGCGGGCCCCGAGCGTCGGCCGCACAGTGGAGGAGGGCCCCTTCCGCGCAGGAGGCGCCATGCGCGTCCGTTCCGTTCGCAGCAGCCTCGCGGCCGCCACCGTGGCCGCGGTACTCGCGCTCGCCACCCCGGCCCTCGCCGCGCAGCCCGATCCGTCGCCGACGGCGGGCGGCGCACTGGGCGGGATCGTGCACCAGGCGGTCGAGGACCCCGCCGCCCCCACCCGGCCGCTGCCGCCGGGCGCCTTCGACCAGGCGATCCGAGAGCTCCGGCAGTGGACCCTCGCGCACCAGGTCGTGCTGGCGAAGTTCCAGGCCGCCGACCCGGCCTGGCGGGCGCTCACCTGGAACGACCTGCACCGGTTCGCCCTCCAGGTCTGCGCCGGCCGGGGCACCGCGGGCGCCGACACCCTGCTGGCCCGCATCCCCGGCGTCCAACTGGCCCAGGCGTCCCTGCTGACCGAGGCCGTGGCGCTGGTACCCCTGCACTGCACCGTCACCGACCCGCGGGTGCTGGACGAGGTGAGCAACGCGCTGCTCGGCCCGGCCTACTTCAACACGATCGAGGCGGGCCGGGCCGCCGCGACCGAGCCGCCCGCCGCCGCCGTGCAGAACCTGCCCAGCGGTCTCAGCTCCGTCATCGAGGTGGGCTGCGCCACCGGCGCCGGCCTCATCGCCAAGAAGGTCACCAGCGCGGTCGAGCTGGGCCGGTTCCGGTTCGCGGACCTGCTGGTGGCCGCGACGGCGGCGGTGGGCACACAGGTGGGCGGCCGGTGCGCGGGCGTCCTGACCGACGCCGTGCAGGGGATCCAGGCCGTCCGCTGACCTCCCCGCCCCTTCCCGGACCGTCCGCTACAGCCGTCGCCCGTACCGGACTTCGGCGGCCGGTGCGCCGTCGTAGTCCTCGCTCTGGACCGCGCCGTCGGCGGTGTACCCGGCGCGTTCGTAGAAGCGGCGGGCCCGGGCGTTGTCCTCGAGGACCCACAGCAGCACCGCCGCGAAACCGCGGTCGCGGGCCTCCGCGTGGACGGCGGCCATCAGCGTCCGGCCCACCCCCGAGCCGACCAGCGCGGGCTCGACGTACAGGGCGTACAGCTCGGCCCGCTCCGGGTCCGGGTCCGGCACCGGGCCGCGGTACGGTCCCAGACAGGCCCACCCCAGCACCCGGTCCGCGGCGTCCACGGCCACCAGGTCGGCCCGGTCGGTCCGCCCCTCCGAGAAGCGTCTGCGCCGCAGCCGGACGTCCTCCTCGACCGTCATGGCGTCGAGGTAGTGCTGCGGCAGGATCCCGGCGTACGCCGCCTGCCAGCCGGTCACCCGGATCGCCGCCACCGCCTCGACGTCCGCCGCCGTCATCGCCCGTACCCGCATCGGATCCCGCCTTCCCCCGTGGTCGCGGGGCGGCCGTACCGCAGGGGCGGGCCGCCCGCCCGTCCCCGCCATCGTCGGCGGTGCGGGCGGGCCGCCGCAACGCCGTTCCCCGGGCGCAGCGGGTGGTCCGCTGCCGGCCGGGAAAACGGGAGGAGCGCCCGAGGCGGCCCCTCATATGATCCGGAGATGCACAGGATCAGTTATCCGCCCAAGCTCGTCCCCGGCGACCGCGTCGCCGTGCTCTCGCCCTCCGCCGGCCTGCCCGCGGTCTTCCCGGCCCCGTTCGACCTCGGCCTGCGCCGGCTGGCGGAGGACTTCGGGCTGGTCCCCGTCGAGTACGCCACCACCCGCCGGATGGGCGCCTCGCCGCAGGACCGGGCCGCGGACCTCAACGCCGCCTTCGCCGACCCGTCCGTCAAGGCGGTGATCTCCAGCATCGGCGGCGAGGACCAGATCCGGGTGCTGCCCCACCTGGACCGCGAGCTGATCCGTGCCAACCCCAAGCCGTTCTTCGGCTACAGCGACAACACCAACCTGCACGTCCTCCTCTGGAACCTCGGCATCGTCGCCTACTACGGCGGTTCCGTGATGGTGCAGCTCGGCTGGCCGCAGGCCGTCCCGGCGGAGACCGAGGGCTCGCTGCGGGCCGCCCTCTTCACCTCCGGCCCCCGGACCGTCACCGCCCCCGACCGGATCGGCGCCGCCATCGGCGACTGGGCCGACCCGGCCACCCTGGAGCGCGACCCCGACACGGAGCCGGCCGCCCCCTGGACCTGGCACAACGCCACCCGTCGGGTCGAGGGCCGGACCTGGGGCGGCAGCCTCGAAGTGCTGTCCTGGCTGCTGATGTCCGGCACCGAGATCCAGCCGAACGAGGCGTACGACGGCTGCGTGCTGCTGCTGGAGACCTCCGAGGAGATGCCCTCGGCCACCGAGGTGTACCGGGTGCTGCGCAGCATGGGCGAGCGGGGCCTGCTGCAGCGCTTCGCCGCGCTGGTGATGGGCCGCCCGCAGGCCTGGTTCTTCGACCGTCGGTTCGACGCCGAGCAGCGCGCGGCCTTCCGCACGGAGCAGCAGGAGGCCGTCCGCCGGGCGCTGGCCGAGTACGCGCCGGACCTGATGGCCGTCTTCGACGTGGACTTCGGCCACACCAACCCGCAGGTCGTGCTGCCGTACGGCGGGACGGTGACGGTCGACGGCCCGGCACGGCAGCTGATCGCCACCTACTGAGCGGACTGGCATCCTGACCTGATGAAGATCATCGACCTGGAGCCCGGCGACCCCCGGCTCGCCTCCGACCTGCTGCCCGTCCTGCGGGAGCTGCGGCCGCACCTGACCGCGGAGCAGTTCCACGCGGTGTACACCGAGGGGCACGGCCAGGGCCTGCGCTTCACCGCCGCCTACACCGACGACGGCCGGTGCGCCGGCGCGGCCGGCTGGCGCATCGTCGTCAACACCGCCACCCTGCGGATGCTGTACGTCGACGACCTGGTGACCGCGGAGTCCACCCGCTCCGCGGGCGTCGGGCGCGCACTCCTGAGCTACCTGGAGGGCCGGGCCCGGGAGGCCGGCTGCCACTACCTCGACCTGGACTCCGGCACCCAGCGCACCCGCGCCCACCGCTTCTACCTGCGCGAGGGCCTGGACATCGTGGCCTTCCACTTCAGCAAGCCGCTGGACTGACCGCGACCGGCCCGGTACGCCCGCCCCCGTCGGGGGCGGGCGTCGGCGTGTCCGGGGCCGGACGGCGCGGTGCGCCCGGACGTCCCCAACCGGCCCCGCACGGCGCAGTGTTGCGGGCGTACTGCACCGCCGTGAACATGCCGTGGTACGGCGCCCGGAAGGTGGTCGGGGGCCGGCCGGAGCGGTTAGCGTCCTGATCACCGCCGGTCCGGTGAGCCACCTGCCCCCCGGCGCGCCCGGGCCACCACGACTGGCCGCCGGCGCGCCGGCCGACCGCGCGGATCCCCTGCCGCCGCCGTCCGAGGACACCCCCATGCCGTTTTCCCCGCCCGCGGGCGGGCGCTTCGCCGCGCTCGCCCTCTCCCTGGCCATCGCCCTGTCGGGGGCCGCCGCGACGACCGGACCCGCCGTGGCCGGCGCGGCCGAAGCCACCGCCGCCATCCCGCTCTTCGGCCCGCTGCCGCCGCGCAATCCCGCCAGCGCCCCCAACGGCACCGCCACCATGCACGGGGACAGCGCCTCCAGCGACACCACCCCCTACCCCGGCCCCGGCACCGCACCGGTCTCCTCGTCCCGGACGGCGCTGGCCTCCGCCTGCCCGACCGTGGTCGTGGGCGGCGACGGGTACCCGGTGGCCCTGTGCACCACGATCTTCGGCCGGACGCCCACGGTCCACCTGCTCGACCCCGCCGACGGCACCGACCTCGCCTCGCTCGCGCTGCCCAAGGGCAGCCTCTTCGGGGGCGTCTACGCCTACCTCGACCACGAGGACCGGCTGGTGGTCGTGGACGGCGAGGACCGCCTCCTGCGCATCGGCCACCACCGCACCGGCACCGGTTGGGCGTTGACGGTGGACCGCGCCACCCCGCTCGGCGACGCGATCCCGGCCGGGGACGACATCGTGGGCCTGGCCCCGGCCTGGAACGGCACCGTCTGGTTCGCCACCACCGGGGGAGTGATCGGCACCGTCGACCCCGCCACCGGCGCCGTCCGCACCCTCCGCACCGGCGAGGGCGTGCAGAACAGCATCTCCACCGTCCCGGGCCACACCGCCGTCGCCACCGACCACGCCCTCTACCTGCTCTCCGAAGCCCCCGACGGCAGCCCGGTCGTCGACTGGCGCGCGCCCTACGACCGGGGCCCGGCCCGCAAGCCCGGCCAGCTCAGCTGGGGGACCGGCGCCACCCCGAGCTTCTTCGGCCCCGGCGACGGCACCGAGTACGTCACCATCACCGACAACGCCGCCCCGCACGAGAACCTGCTGGTCTACCGGGTGGCCGACGGCCCCCGGCCGGTCTGCACGACCCCGGTGCTCACCTCGTACGCCGCCAGCGGCACCGAGGACGCCGTGATCGCCTCCGGCCGCAGCGTCTACGTCACCAACACCTACGGCTACCCGTACCCGGCGCTGCCCGCCGGCGCCCCGGACAGCCGGCCCGCCTCCGCCCCCTTCGAGGGCGGCCTGAGCCGGGTCGACCTCGACGCCGACGGCACCGGCTGCCACGTGGTCTGGGACAGTCCCGTCAAGTCCGCGGCGCTGCCCCGCCTTTCGGTCGGCGACGGGAAGATCTACACCGTCACGGTCTCCGGCCCGACCGGCGCCGCCGGCCTGAACACCTTCGCCGCCTACCACCACGCCGTCCTCGACCCGGCCACCGGCACCCAGCTCACCAGCAGCCGCCTCGGCATCGGCCTGCTCTTCAACCCCCTCCAGATGACCGGCACCACCGCCCCCGACGGAACCCTCTACCAGGGCACCGAGACGGGCGTCCTGCGCATCACCCGGCGCTGAAGAGACGAGCCGGCCCGCTCCGGGGGGAGCGGGCCGGCTCGTCGGGCGTGGTGGGTCAGCGGCGGATCGGGCACTGCTTCCAGGCGAAGTGGTAGACGGTGCTCAGGCTGCCGTCCGTGGAGTCCATCGCCATGAACGTGGTCTCGTTGCGGGCGTCGGAGCTGCCCGCGTCGGCCCGCAGCTCGGTGTTGATGTTGAAGTCCCGCTGCGCGCCGCAGGGGGCGAACTCCAGCGCCTCGATCGCGGTCACGTCGGTGGCCTGCCAGTTGTCCGTCAGCGGCCCGCGGAAGGTGTGGCTGTGGCTGGCGGTGCGGGACATGCCCTGGAAGTAGTACGAGGCCTGGCTGGTGCCGGAGGCGCCCTGCGGCAGGCTGGCGAAGCCGCGGTAGTCGGTCTTGGCGATGGCGTAGGTGTAGCCCTGCGGGACGTTGACCCGCAGGCCCAGCTGGCAGTTCTTGCGGAAGTCGGTCGGCTTGGCGCCCTTGCCCGCCTGCGCCAGGTACTCGCTGTAGGTGACGGTGAAGGCCGTGTTGTCCTGGGCGACCGAGGCGGAGGTGCTGCCGGGCCGGCACCCCGAGCCGTTCACCTGGACCAGGTCGACGGTCACCGCCGCGGTCGGGGCCGGCACCGCCAGGGGCCGCGGGGCCGGGGCCGCTCCGGCCGCCGGGCACAGCCCCGCCACCGCGAGCAGCACGCCCGCCCCGCCGGTCAACGCCTTCTTGAACATGCGCAGTCCTTCTTCCCTCGCTGGGCGCGGCCCGCCCGCTCGGCGGCCCGACCGTGACAGCAGCCGATCATGGCGACCGGCCGCCCCGCCCCGCGCCCGCCTCGCCCGCCACGCCGACCGGAAGAACCCGAAAGGTGGTGCGCGGGCGGCGGGGACGGGTCCGCGGGCCCGTCCGGCGGCTGCTCTCGTGTGTGGCACCCTGCACCGATGAAGTACGCCGCCCTCGCCCTCGCGATCGCCGTCCTCGGCTACGTCGCCGCCGCCCTGCTCATCGAGGGGGAGCCCCGCAACGGCTGCGGCGGGACCGAGCCGTGCGACGTGGTCGTGTACGAGCCCGCGCTGCCGCTGCCCGGCTGGCTCACGCCCTGAAGCCGCTGCCCGCCGCCCGGACGGCGGGCGTACGGACCGGGATCGCGGTCAACCCGCTGGCTGAAAGCGGTGGTTGACGGAACGTCACTGCACGATTTTGAGCCGTTCACGAAGGGAACACTTGATCTTCACATGACATGTGAAATATCACATGTCATGTGAGCCGGTCGGGATCCGCCCGACGGGCCACTCCTTGCAGGGAGTTCCACATGAAGCGTTCCGCCGTCCTCACGGCCGCCGTCGCGGGCCTGAGCCTCGCCGCCCTCGCCCCGGCCGTGGCCGTCGCCGCCCCCGCCGGCGCCACCGAGACCGTGGTCACCTGCGGCAACTCCGGCCTCCAGGCCGGCCTTTCGACCCGGCTGTGCGCCGAGGTCACCGGCAACACCGTCACCTTCGTCGGCAAGGTCGGCCTGGCCGGCCCGCCGTCCCCCGGCAGCCCGGCCCCCGCGCCGAAGGAGCTCATCACCACCTTCGCCGCGACGGTCGACGGCGCCGCGCTGCCCGGCGTGACCAAGTACGTCGTCTTCAACAACGCCAACCTCGACGTGCCCGGCCTGAGCACCACCGCGGCCTGCGGCTCCACCGTCCGCGCCACCTTCGGCGTGGCCACCTTCCCGTGGACGGCGCGTCCGGTCTCCCACGAGGTCACCGTCACCTGCTGATCCGCTCCCCGTGAGCGCCGGGACGGGCGGCCACCCCGCCCGCCCCGGCCCCCCGACGCCCCGGTGGTGCGGCACACCTGATACCCGCACCACCGGGGTCCACCCCGTCCGGCGAAAGGCCCGGCGGGCCACTCGGGGTCAACCGATCGGCTGACCCCGCCGTCCTCCGCTCCGGGCCCCGGCGCCACCCGCTCCGCCGACCGCCACCGGCCCCGCGCAGCAGCACGATGGATCCCACGGGCACCCGCCCGCCGGCCCGCCCGGGCCTCCGCCCCCCGTGGACAGGACGAGGACCACCGTGAACGCACTCCCGCCGCGCCGCCGGGCCCGCCGCCCGCGGCGCACCGGCCGCCTCCTGCTGCTCCCCGTGCTGGCCGGCGCCGCCCTGCTCACCGCCTGCGCACCCGGCGAGGACACCGCCGCGCCGCCCCGCCGGGCACCGGTCACGGCCCCCGCCTTCCCGCCCGCCGCCGGCACCCTCCTGGTCACCGACTTCGGCTCGGACACCGTCACCTTCGTCGACCCCGCCACCGGCCCGACCGGCTCCGTGCGGGTGGGCACCGCCCCGTACGGGCTCGCGGTCGGGCCCGACGGCCGGGCCTGGGTCGCCACCGCCGAGGGCGTGGCCGTGGTCGACACCCGCAGTCGCACCCGCCTCGCCCTGGTCCCGTACCGCACCCGGACCGGTCCCGCGGACACGGGGGAGTACCGGGGCGGCGGCATGGGCATCGCGCTGGCCCCCGACGGCAGCCGGGTCTACGTCGGCGTCAACGTACCGGGCGGCGACGGCGTCCTCGAAGTGGTCGACACCGCACGCCTGCGGGTCACCGCGGTCGTGCCGGTCGGGCGCCGCCCCTTCGACGTGGACGTCTCCGCGGACGGCCGGGAGGTGTACGCCACCGGCCACGACTCCTTCGACGTGACCGTGGTGCCCGCGACCTCGCTGCGCCCCCGCCGCATCGAGGTCGCCCCGTACGGCACCGAGGGCGGACTCGGCTCCTGGCTCAAACCGCACTACGCCGCGGTCCGGCCCGCGGACGGCCGGCTGCTGCTGCCCTTCGAGGGCGAGCGGCTGGTCGTGCTCGACCCGCGCACCGGCGCCTCGACCGTCGAGCCGATGACCGCGAACACGCACCAGCACGGGGCGACCGTCACCCCCGACGGCACGCTCCTGGTCGTCGGCACCGGCCCCATCGACCCGGCCGAGGACGCCGGCCCCTCGCTGACCGTGCGCACCCCCGACGGCCACGAACGCGTGATCCCCCTGGAGGGCCCGCACGAGTCGGTGGCCGTCTCCCGCGACGGCCGCACCGCCTACGTGACCGGCGGCTTCACCCGCGACGGCTCCTGGGACGGCATCACGGTCGTCGACCTGCCCTCCGGCACCACCCACCGCCTCCCCGCCGGCCACCGCCCGCTGGGCATCGCGGTGTTGTGAGCCGGGACGGTGCGCGCCGGGAAGCCGGGAGCCGGGACGGTGGCTGCCGGGGGGCCGAGCCCGCTGGTCGCCCGCGACACCGCCGGTACGCTCTGGCGCTACGCGGGCACCGGCAAGGGGACGTTCGGCGGGCGCGTGAAGGCCGGTACCGGCTGGGGCGGGTACGCGGGGCTGTACTGACGGGACGGCCGCGGGCCGCCGACCGGCCGACGACTGGCTGAGAGACGCAGGATCATGACGAGGGGACGCATGGACGGGGACGGGATCATCGGGACGGCACGGCTGGAGCTGGTGCCGCTCGCGGAGGCGCACGCCGAGGAGATGGCCGGGGTGCTCGCCGACCCGGCGCTGCACGCCTTCACCGGCGGCAGCCCGTACCCGGTCCAGGAGCTGCGGGCCCGGTACGCACGACTGGTGGCCGGTTCGCCCGACCCCGCGCAGACCTGGCTCAACTGGGTGGTGCGGCTGCGGGCGGACGGCCGGCTGGCCGGCACCGTGCAGGCCACCCTGACGGCCGAGCCGGACGGTCCGGACGGGACCCCGCTCCGCCGGGCCGAGGTCGCCTGGGTCATCGGCAGCCCGTGGCAGGGCCGGGGCATCGCCACCGAGGCCGCCCGGGCCCTGACCGACCGGCTGCGGGAACAGGGCGTGGCGGAGATCCGGGCCCATGTCCACCCCGACCACCACGCCTCCGCGGCCGTCGCCCGGGCCGCCGGGCTCAGCCCCACCGCCCACCGGCAGGACGGCGAGATCCGGTGGGCGTGGACCGCGGCGGGGTGACCGGGGTGGCTTTGGTGGGGTGGCCGCGCCAGGGTGGCCGCGGCCGGGTGGCCTCGGCCCCGTGCTCCGTAGGGACCTGAGGCCAGGTCAGGCGCGGGTACTCAGAGGCGTCTGAGTACCCGCGCGCTCCCGGCCGGCCGGCGGCGGGCGGCAGGCTGGGGGCATGAACCAGAGCCGACTCAGCCCCGCCGCCCTCCTCCTGCTCGCCCTCGTGCCCGTCGCCGCCTGGGCCGGCTGGCTCGGCTGGGACCAGCAGCGCGACCTGCACCCCGACGGCTCCGTCTCCGGCCCCTACGAGGCCTGGCAGGTCATCGGGCTGGTGCTGACCTTGATCGGCTCCGTGTCCTGGGCGGCGTACCGGCGCCACTCCGTGGAGGCGGTGCTCGGTACGTCCGTCGCGCTCGGCGCCGCGGCCTGGTACGACTGGTCGGACGACGCCAGCGGGCTGTTCGTCGTGGGCGTCGGCATGATCGGGATGGCCACGCTGGCGGCGACCACCGGGCTCTGCGCCTTGATCGGGTGCGTACGACGCGGCGCCTGACCCGAGGGCGCGCACGGCACGAGGACGGACACATGACCGCGAAGGGGACCGGGGGACCGGCCGACGCCCTCAGGGCCGAACTGGCGGGGCGGGCCGACCCCGTCCGGGCCGCGCAGCAGCGCGCCTACCTGCACAGCGACCTGCACCACCTGGGGCTCTCCGTCCCGGACGTCCGCCGGTGCGTGACCGGCACCCGCAAGGCCCTCGGCGCCCTGCCGGCCGCGCAGGTCACGGGCCTCGCCCGGGAGCTGTGGGGCCCGCCGCCGGGCGCCGCGGGTCCGGTCTTCGAGCACCGGCTGGCCGCCGTGGAGCTGCTGGTGCAGTACGTGCGCGCGCTGCGCACCGAGGACCTGCACCAGGTCGAGGAACTGCTGCGGGAATGCCGCACCTGGGCCCTGATCGACCCGCTCGCCGTGCACTGCGCCGGAGCCGTCGCCCTGCGCGAGGAGGCCGCGGGCGCCGTACTGGACCGGTGGGTCGCGGACCCCGACTTCTGGCTCCGCCGCTCCGCCCTGCTGGCCCTGCTGCCCGGCATCCGGGCCGACCGCCCCGACCTCGCCCGGCTCACCCGCTACGCCGACGCCCTCGTCGAGGAGAAGGAGTTCTTCCTCCGCAAGGCCCTGGGCTGGACCCTGCGCGAACTCTCCACCCGCGACCCGCAGTTCGTCCTCGGCTGGGTGGCCGAGAACGACGCTCGCATCGCCCCGCTCACCCGCCGCGAAGCCCTGCGCCGCATCCAGGCGGCGTGACCACGCCCGGTCAGAGGGCGATCAACCCGGCCGCCGTCTCCCGGAATCCGCAGGCCTCGAAGTAGAAGGGCCCCAGCCCGGCCTCGAAGTCCACGTGCAGCCAGGCGCACCCGGCCGCCCGGGCCCCTTCGACGGCCGCCCCGACGAGCCCGGCCCCGATCCCCCGGGACCGGTGGCCGCGGGCCACGACCGTGTCCAGCACGAAGGCGTGACTCCCGCCGTCCCAGGCGACGTTGACGAACCCGACCAGCACCCCGTCGGTCCGCGCGCACACCCATCCCAGACTGTGCCGCTCGACCCGGGCCCGCCAGCCGCCCGGCCGCACCGGAGGCCCGAAGCCGTCGGCGTGCAGGACGTCCAGGGCCTCGTCCTCGAAGGCGCCGCGCCACTCGTACGTGATCGTCATCCGGCGATCGTAGGGCCGGCACGATCCTCCCGGCGCGGGAGTTTCGCCGCCGCGAACAGCAGCGCGGCGGCCAGGGTGGCGGAGGCGACCACGAAGGCCGCCGGAGCGGCACCGGCCTGGATGATCCCGGCCCGGTCCGCGGCCTCGTCGTTCGCGGCCAGGACGAAGGCGCCCGCGGTCGCCAGCCCGACCGCCCCGCCCAACTGCCGCAACGTCTGCCGCAGTACGGAGGCGTCGGCCCGCTTGTGCGCCGGGACCACCCGCATCAGCTCGGCGCTCAGCGCCGGCACCGGCATGCCCATCCCGAGCCCCGCCAGCACCATCCCGGGCACCTGCCAGGGGTACCCGCGCGAGGAGAGCGCGGCCGTCCACAGCACCGCGCCCAGGGTCGCGATCGCCAGTCCGAGCAGCACCGGCAGCCGGATCGACCGGGAGCGGTCCAGCAGGTACCCGGACAGGAACGTGCCCGTCGCCAGCGCCGCGACCAGGGGCAGCAGCGCGAGCCCGGTGCCGAGCACCGACAGCCCGACCGCCTGCCGCAGGAAGAGGGTGCCGTGCACCAGCACGATCAGCTGGGGCGCCTGCACCAGGAACGTGACCGCCACCGCCACCGCGTACGGCCAGATGCCCAACAGCCGCAGGTCGACCAACGGCTGACGGGACCTCAGCACCAACCGCACCGCCACCGCCAGCGCCACCGCCCCGGCCGTCAGCGCCGTCCAGGTCCGCAGGTCGGCCGGGCCCCAGTCGCCGCACCGGTAGAGACCGAAGACCAGCACGGCCAAGGCGAGGACCACGAGCAGCGGTTGGATGGCCGTGAGTGGCCCGCGCTCCGCCGCCCGGTCCCGCTGCACCCCCGACACCACCCACAACGTCACCGCAGCGACCGGGACGTTCACGAGGAAGACCGCGCGCCAGCCCAGGAACTCGGTCAGCACCGCCCCCACCACGGGCCCGGCGACGAAGAACACCTGCGCCAGCCCCGCGTAGACCGCCAGTGCCCGGCCCCGCTCGTGGTCCTCGTACAGCTCGGTGATCACCGTCGTCGCCACCGGGATCATCAGCGCGGCGCCCGCGCCCTGGACGGCCCGGACGGCCAGCACGAACGGCTCGGCGGCGGCCCCGGCCGGGGCGAGCCCGCAGACCCCGGACGCCACGGCGAAGAGCACCGTCCCGGCCCGGAAGGTGGCCGGCAGCCCGAACCGGCGGGCCGCCATCCCGCCCACCGGCGCGAAGGCGGACAGCGCCAGGATGTACACCAGCACCACCCCGTGCATCACCCACGTCGTCAGCCCCAGGCCGCGGGCCATCGGGGCGAGGGCGACCGCGACCACGGTCTGGTCCAGCATCACCATCCCGCCCGCACACGCCATGGCCGCCAGGACGTACCGGCGCCCCGACGGGTGCCTCACCGTGGTCGCGCCGGGGCCGCGGGCCCGAAGCGGACCACCGCCGTGCGGCCGGGACTGGACAGGGTGCCGGCCGCCGGGCCGGTCAGCAGCAGGGCGTCATGGCGTCCCAGTAGCACGCTCCGGCCGCCGGCACCGCCCCCGGAGCCGCCCCCGGCACCGGCCGGTGCCACCTCGGCGGCACCCTCCAGGGCCACCACCAGCAGCACCTCGTCCGCGGCCGCGGCCAGCGCCAGCGACCCGCGGACCACGGCCGTCCCGGCGCGCACCGCGCCCCGCCGGTACATCACGTTGAAGTTCACCACCGGCCCGCCCAGCAGCCGGCACTCCGTCGGCGCGTCACCGGGCAGGTCCAGCGGCACGTACCGCTCGTCGACCAGCCGCCGCGCCCCGGCCACCGTCAGCTCGAGACCGTCGCCGGCCACCACCGTGAGCGTGCGGTCCACGCCCGGGAAGACGGAGTACGGGCCGTCGGACCCGACCTCGGCCAGGCTCACCCGCCAGCCGAAGTCACCGGTCCCGGCGTCCTCGGGCCAGGCGGCGACCTCCCGCGTCACGCCGCCGCCGTTCTTCCACGGCACGGCCGCCCGCCCTTCGGCCCGCAGCACCCGCGCCCGGCCGCCGTCCGGTCCCGCACTCCACTGTTCTCCCATGCGCCCCATCCTGCCCGAGCGGGACGCCTGGGCCCGGCGGCCCGGCCTCAGCGCGCGAAGGTGAACTTCTGGACGGCCCGCAGGTCGCGGTTCCAGAAGGTGGCCAGCGGGTTCGGGCCGACGTCCACGAAGGGGGCCCCGGTCGGCATCGGCAGGGCGATGGGCCGTCCCGACTCGGCGCCGGTGTCGGGGTCGAGGAGGCTGACGGACAGGGAGGTGACCTGGTCCAGCTGCTCGCCGACCCGCCACAACAGCACGCCCGCATACGCCTTTTCACCCGGGGCGAGGAGGGCGGGCGAGGCCGGCTTCGACTCCATGGGTCCGCCGAACGGGTGGCTGCCGTCGCCGAACACCACCTCCGGGTAGCGGTACAGGGTGCAGCTCCGGCCCCCGGCGTTGGTGGCGGTGAGGATCAGGTGCTTGACCGAGTCCATCCGCTCCACCGACGTGGTGATCCTGACGGCGGTGGGGTCGCAGGGCTCGTGCCCGGGCTTCGGCCCGCCCGCGGACGGGTCGTTGCCGGGTGCGCGGGAGGGCCCTGTGCCATCGCCCGACCGCGCGGTACCGGTCGGCGCCGGGGTGCCCGTCGCTTCCGGCGCCGCGCTCGGACCGGGCGCCCCCGGCGTGGCCGCGCCGGCCGACCCGGAGGGCGTGCCGCCCGCCTTGTCGTCCGCGCCGTCGGCATCACAGGCGGCGGTCGACAGCAGCGCGGCGGTCACCGCGATCCCGAGGATGTACGTCTTCCAACTGCCGCGGTGCGTACGCATGATGGCCCCCGTGTGCCTGCGTGGCTCGAATGGTGTGGCGGAACGTACGGTCGTTGTGCCCAGACCGCACGCCCCAACCCACCTCCCGGGCCCACCCGTTACGCACTCAGGACGCGTAGGTCATGGTTCCGTCTTATGGGGGCTCCCCGAGGTGAGGTCAGCGAGCCCTGAGCTCCGGCGGGTGGGAAGCCAGCCAGTGCCGGGCGATCTCCTCGCGGGTGGCGAGCCAGGCCCCGCCGCGCCGGGCGACGTGGTCGAGGAAACCGTCGAGCGCCCGGATCCGCCCGGGCCGCCCGCTGATCCGGCAGTGCAGCCCGACGCTCATCATCCGGGGCCGGTCGGCGCCCTCGGCGTACAGGGTCTCGAAGGTGTCGACCAGGTACCCGAGCATGTCGTCGGCGGTCGTGAAGCCCTGCACGATCAGGAACTTGAAGTCGTTGGCGTCCAGCGCGTACGGCAGCACCAGGTGGGGCCGGCCGGCCGCCTCGACGTAGTACGGCAGGTCGTCGGAGTAGTCGTCGCTGTCGTAGAGGAAGCCGCCCTCCTCGGCGACCAGCCGCCGGGTGCGGGGACTGGTCCGGCCGGTGTACCAGCCGACCGGCCGGCGTCCGGTGAGCCGTTCGACGGTCGCTACCGTACGCCGGACGTGGTCGCGCTCCACGTCCTCGGGCACGTGCCGGTAGTCGATCCAGCGCCAGCCGTGACCCGCCACCTCCCACCCGGCTTCGCCCATCGCCCGCGCGGCCTGCGGGTTCCGCTCCAGCGCCTGGCCGACGGCGTACACCGTCAGCGGGGCCCGGTGGGCGGTCAGCGTGCGGTGGACGCGCCAGAAGCCGGCCCGCGCGCCGTAGGCGAACATCGACTCGACGTTCAGGTCCCGGCCGCCCACCACCGGCGGTGCGCCCACGATCTCGTGGAGGTACCCCTCGGAGGCCGGATCGCCCTCGAGGACGCTCTGCTCGCCGCCCTCCTCGTAGTTGAGGACGAGGCTCACGGCGACCCGGGCGCCGCCGGGCCAGGCGGCGTGCGGCGGCCGGCCGCCGTGGCCGACGAGATCACGCTGGTGCTCGGACACGGCGGCACCCTACCGGCGGGAGCGCCGTGGGCCGCCGTGACGGGGCCGTGGGCCGGAACCCGAGCCTCGCCATCCCGCCATCAAATTTACTGTTCAACCAACACCCCCCGATGCAAGGATGATCTTCATGACGACTACGCGTGTGATCATCCAGCGGGCCATCGGCGGTTCCGACGTACTCGAACTGGCCGAGGTGCCCCTTCTGGCGCCCGGCCCCGGCGAGGCGCTGGTCCGGGTGCGGGCCACCGGCATGAACCCGGCCGACTGGAAGGTCCGCGTCGGCAAGGTCGACTTCTTCGGCCCGCCGCCCTACGTCCTCGGCCACGAGTTCAGCGGCACCGTGGAGCGGCTCGGCGAGGGCGTCGACCGGTTCGCGGAGGGCGAGGAGGTCTACGGCTGGACCGTGCCGCCGCACGGCAGCCACGCCGACCACGTCGTCGTCCCCGCGGACCGGATCGCCCCCAAACCCCGCACCCTCGACCACGTCGGCGCCGCGGCCCTGCCCATCTCGGGCTTCACCGCCTACCAGGCCCTGGTCACCCTCGCCGACGTGGGCCCCGGCCACCGGGTCCTGGTCCACGGCGCGGCCGGCGGCGTCGGCCACCTCGCGGTCCAGATCGCCAAGGCCCGGGGCGCGTACGTCATCGGCACGGCCAGCGCCGCCAAGCACGACTACCTGCGCGGCCTCGGCGCGGACGAGCTGATCGACTACACGACCGCCGACTTCGGCGAACTCCGCGACATCGACGCCGTGGTGGACACCATCAGCCACGACTACGGCCCGCGCTCCCTGGCCACCCTCAAGCCCGGCGGCATCCTGGTGGACGTGGTCGGCGTCGGCGTCGACCGCACCGAGGTCACCACCCGCGCCGCCGAACTAGGCGTCCGCTTCGTGGAGTTCTCCCTGGAACCGACCCCCACCGTCCTCACCGACTTCGCCACCCTCATCGACACCCACACCATCCACCCCACCATCTCCCAAACCCTCCCCCTGACCGACGCCGCACAAGCCCACGACCTGAGCGAAACGGGCCGCGTCAGGGGCAAGATCGTGCTGGTGCCGTAGGACGGGGGCGACTGGGGGCCGTCGTGGCACCCCTCGGTGACGGCACGGGACGCGGACCGCTTCGGGGGGTGTCATGCCGTGCAACCCCGTCTGTCAGTGGAGCTCGCCATTATGGGGACATGACCGACTCGAACCTGACCACGGGCAGTATCTGGCGGCTCCACCGCGGGGACCAGGAGATCGCGCAGTTGACGGTGAACGGGGCCGACATGCCCTGGACCCACGGTGAGGTCAGGCCACTGCCCGGTTTCGAAGAACTCCGTCCGCTGTTTGCCGAGCAGGAGCGGGCCGTGGCAGACGAAGACTGGGTACAGGCCGATGCCTGCTACACCCGGATCCGCAGTGCGCTGAGCATGACCTTTCCCGACGGCAGCCCGGTCGCCGAGTTCATGCTGCACATCCACGAGGACGGCACCGCCGGCTGGCGCTGGCACGACGAGCCCTTCGAGGCGGCGGCATCGTGACCCGGTGGCTCCGCTGCTTCTGGGACGAGGAAGCCATCTGGTTCTACTTCGAGCTCAACAGCGAAGGGGACGTGATCCGGCAAGTCGAGCTCCAAGAGCCCGGAGGCACGGCCTTGCCGGCTGCCTCGCTGGCCGAGTCGGAAGAAGCCCAGAAAGACGGCCGGTTGGCCGCATACGAGAGCGTCTACGGTATGACCGCGGACCTGCCCTTCTCCGACTGGGAAGGGCACGATCCGAAGTGGCTGTCGGCGGATGAGTTCGAGATCGTCTGGTCGATGGCGCGTCGACAGCTTCGGGGCCGGTAACGGCAGCTGCCTCCCGAATCGCCGGTTGGCCGGGAGAGAGGGGACGGCGGTCCGGCCTACGTCCCCATCGCCTCGCGGAGCCGGGCCACGGTCGCATCCGCCGCAGCCCGCAGCTGCTCGTCCTCAGCCTGACAGGCCGTCGCCCGGAGGAGCACGACGGCCGCCTGGAGGTCGCCGACGTGAACCGGTACGGCGGAGAGTGCCGCGAGCGCGGCGGCCGCCTGTTCGGCGGGCGCGGACGGGGACGGGGGGATGAGCTGGGCGACACCTCGGCCGAGGCCGCGGTCGCGTGCAGGAGCTGTCACCCGGGAAGTGTCCTGCGTACGAGCCGAAGCACCCAAATCCGCCGCCGTACGAGCGACTACCCCCGCCGCACTTCGATGTGAGCACAGGCACCGGCTTCGCGGAGTTCGCCGACCAGCGCGGTGGCCATGCCATCCGACTTTGGGGTGAGCGGGGCGTCGAGCGTTGCCGCGGGCTACCTCCAACGCCACCGCAGGAACGAGGAGGGCGGCGCAGCCAGTGAGTAGGCCGATCAAGGCCCACGCATCCCAGCCCGGGCTTGCGGCACCGTCAGAACCAGTCGCCCCAACCGAAGGTGATCAGGTACGCGCGCTGGAGTGCGTGTCGGCCGTGGTCGCCGTCCACATACGTCCAGGTCAATGCCGCGCTGAACCAGAGCAGGAAGCCGCCGCTGACCACGGCCAGGGCGATCGGCTCGCCGAACCAGCCGAGAAGAGCCAACGCGAAGGCCGTGATGGCCGCGCCGAGGTGGGCGCCCCGCAGATCGAGCCGTGCAGCCCTGCGGGCAGCGCGACGGCGGGCGCGCTCCGCGGCCCAGCGCTCCTCCCGGACGGATTGCGGTTCGTTCTCGTCGAAGGTCACGTCTTGCCCCTGGTGAAGACGGCGGTCATTCGCCGCGCGGTCGCCAGGCGGCCGCCTGGCGTACAGAACTGGATGAGGCCCACACCCAAGCACCGAGTCCGATAGCAGCCACGGCGAGCGTGCACTCGGCCAGCAGGCTGTCGGTGATGTACGAGGCTCCGCCCGCGGTCTTCGGGAAGGCCAGCCAGACACCGATCGTGCAGCCGGCCAGGCCCGCCAGGGCAAAGGGCACGAAGATCGTGAAGGCGGCCGTGGACCAGTAGACGCGGTGGTTGCCGGCCAGACTGGTCAGCGGGGCGAGGGCACGCCCTTGGCGCAGGAACTCCGCCAGGGAGCTAAGGGCTGCAGCCGCTCCCAGGACCGTGATGCCGCACAGGCCGAAGAGCGTAATCCAGCGGCCTTGGAGCCCGTTCACCGAGGCTGCGGTGAGCCATTCGCCGCCGATCGTGTCGACGTCCGCACCGAAGGGGAGCAGGCGATAGGCGAGTTGCTTGGTGTCGGCGACCGAGAGGTCCCCGCCGCTCCGGGAGACCAGCGCGGTCTGGGTGAGGCCGCCCTCGGCGGCCCGCTGGTCGACGGGATCGGCCTGCTCGACGGTCACCTTGCCCCCCGGACCCCCGTACCAGCCGAGCAGTTCACGCAGGCGCGGGTCGTCCGGCACCCCGTCCAGGACAGTGGGGGAGCCGGGGCAGCCGACGCGCAGAGTCCGGAGGACGGGGCACCGGCCCCGCAGGGTCACGGTGCCCTCCTCGGGGGAGACCGTCAGAGCAACCATCTGCGTGTCCGACGGAAGGGCCCGGGTGAACTCCGCAAGCTGCACCGCGGTCGCCGTCCGAGGCCGTACGACCAGCGCACTCTCGCCGATCCGCTCCACAGTCGCCTCGGCGGCGCGGGCCGCTTCCCCGAACTGCCCCTGCCAGGCCACGACCTGGAGCAGGAGCCCCAGCGCGACCACCACGCCCGCCGTCATCCGGGCCACCGGGCCAGGATGGGCAGCCGCCCGGCGCCCGGCCACCAGCAGCCCAGGCCTGCCCCAACGGTGGCCGGCCCGCCCGAGGACACGTCCGAGCGCGGCGGTGACCACGGCGATCGCCGCGGGGAGCGTGGCCAAGGTGCCGGCCACCCCGACCCAGTTCGTCATCACGTACCCGGTCGTACCCGGCTCCAAGAGATCCGGCCCCCGCACCGCGATCAGCAGCAACACCGGGCAGGCCACCGCCCACCGCAGAGGTGACCTGCGCACCCCCCGCGGCCGGTTGCCCCCAGCACGCCGCCGACGCCCGAAGCGGTCGGAGAGCACCACGACGGCCAACACCGCGAACACCGCAGCCAACACCGCCGACACCAGCGCCCACCACCGGTCGGCAAGATCCGAGGCCACGACCACATGCCCGGTCCAGGGCAGCCGCAGATCGACAGCACATGAGAGCGCGACGGCGCCCAGGGCCACGAGAGCGCCGACGGCCGCCGGCGCCAAGGCCTCGCCGAGGACGACCCAAGCACGGTCACGTCGTGTGCCGCCCAGCACCTCGATCAGCGCGGTACGCCGGTCCCGCTGATGCGCCCCGGAGCGCGCCGCCACCGTCAAGAGCACGAACGCCGGCAGCAGGAGCAGCAGCAGCGGCATGACCTGGAAGGTCCACTCCGCCTTTGCATAATCCGTCTGCCCCAAGAAGTAGGAGACGGGCCCGTTCTCGGGCCCGTACCCCACGATCGGCTTCCCACCCTGCCCGGCCGGCACACGGGCCGGCCGGACATAAGCCAGCAACTCGTCGGGCGACTGGAGGGCCGAGCGCTCGATCGTCCCGACCACACGCCCATACCGCGCAGCGAGGCCGTCCGCCGTGTGCTCGCGCAGCGCGGGGGAGAGGACCGCCTCACCAGGCCCCGGCCACGCCCGCACGCCAGGAGGCAACGGCGCATCCGCCGTCAGCGGCACGATGAACTGCAACGTAAACGGACCGCTCCCGGCCACCGAGTCGTTGGCAACGCTCCACAACGCACGGGCCGGCCGACCGGGCGCGTCCTCCTTCAACACGGGCGTGCGGGCGAAGCCGCGCGCCGCCTGCCCCTCGTACGTCGCATGAACGGCGACCAGCGAAGCCAAGCCCACCGCCACCGCCACAGTCGCCAACAGCAGGGCGACGAACCGGATCCGGCCCGCCTCGGCCCGCCGCCCGGCCTGCCGGCCCGTCCTCAACAACTGCCGACTCAGACCACGCGCGCTCATCGCAGAGCCCCCACCGAACCGCCGGCAGGCCGCAGCCCCCCGTCGGACAGCTCCAGCACCCGGTCCGCACGCCGCGCCACCGCCGGATCGTGCGTGACCACCAGCAGCCCGCACCCGTGGCGGGCGGGCATGCCGAACAACACGTCCGCGACCCTCTCCCGAGTCTCCGCATCCAATGCACCGGTCGGCTCGTCCGCCAACAACAAAGCCGGCGAATTGATCAGCGCCCGGGCCACCGCGGTCCGCTGCCGCTCACCACCCGACAACTCCTCACTGGACTCCGCCTCCGGCACACCCAGTTCGGTCAGCAACTCCCTGGCACGCGCATACGCCTCCCGCCGCCCGACACCCGCCAACAGCGCGGCCAGGGCGACATTGTCGACGGGGGACAGCTCGGGCAACAGCTCCCCGAACTGGAAGACCATGCCGATGCTGTCACTGCGGTGGCGCGCCAACGCCTTCGCCCGCAGCCGCAACACGTCCGCCCCGGCGACCTGCACCGTTCCGCCCTGCGGACGCACCAGACCCATGACACAGGACAGCAACGTGCTCTTCCCCGACCCGCTGGGCCCCGTCACCGCCACCGACTCACCGGCCCGCAGATCCAGCTCCAACGACCTGAACAACACACGGCCCGCGATCGCGTGCTCCAAGCCCTCGATCCCCAGCACCGACTCACCCACGGCGCACCCACCCCCAACAGCCGGGCATCACGCCCCCCGGCCCACAGTTCCCACCCCGGCACGACACAGGGGCGGCACGCAGAGCGCACCGCCCCTGTCAGAAGTCAATCACCCAGACCGGCCCGCCGATCAGCGCCGACGGCAAGCCGAGCACGCATCGGGCCGGAAGCCGACGGCCACGCCCGGATTCAGCCCCCGGACACGATCCCGCAGGGGCAGCCGTGCAGCCACAAGAGTGGCCAGCGGCGAAGAGGCAGTAGCCGCCGCGGCATTGCCCGGAGGCCAGCCCGATCCGTGGGCGCAGACCGTACCCCCGCCGTCAACCCCTCCCACCGCGAGGCGATCGCATCACCGCCCCAGGTCGGCGGGGAGCACCAGCTGCCGCGCTCCCCCCCCCAGCCCGTCGATGCCGCACCGCGTCGGCTCGGCCATCGCGGTGCTTCCGGCGCGCGTCGTCCGATGCCTCCCGGACCGCCGACGGGAACCCACCGCCCAAGCGCCGCGGTCGGGCCCCGACCACAGCGATGTCACTCCCGGCTGAGCCCTGATCGGCTGAAGAGCTGACAAGCCTCCTGAGATGCCCCCCGCCTACCTGGGATCGTCGCTTTCCCACGGATAGACGAAGCGGCCGGGCTGGACGCCCCGGGTGTTGAGCACTCTGCTCAGCTCGGACTCGTCCGAAGCATCGGCGGACTCGATGAGGCTGCACCAACCCACCCGCAACCACTCGGAGGAAATGTGGCAACTCCCACCTTCTGCCCGACGTCTGCTGTCCGACGACGGATTCAGCCGCGTAGTCCGCCTCGTGGTGCGGTGCGCGGCAACGACGGCATCGACGAAGCGCTCGCGGCACGGATCGTCGACGAGGCCCTGCAGTTCGTGACGGCCGCCCCTACGGCCACGAGTCGGCGCCTGCGCCCCCCTCCGAAGCCGTGGACATGGCTGGCACGCGCTCATCCTCCACAAGGCCATGTACCGCTCCCTGTGTGCGGAGCTCGGCGGACCACCTCCGCTCCCGCGGAGAGCACCCGTACTCGCTGGCGGTGCAGTTGCGGCCCTCCGGACCACCTCCGCTCGCGCGGAGAGCACGACTCGTCCTGGGCCTGTGCAGACCTGGCCAACGGACCAGCTCCGCTCGCGCGGAGAGCACACCGGCTACGCCTTCATCGCCCTCGACCCCACCGGACCACCTCCGCTCGCGCGGAGAGCACAGGGTGTTGTTCGGGTCCTGCTGAAGCGCGGACGGACCACCTCCGCTCGCGCGGAGAGCACGCGCGCATGCAGACCATGACCAACCCGAAGGGCGGACCACCTCCGCTCGCGCGGAGAGCACGTGGCCACCCTGACCGACTCCGCGACCGGAACGGACCACCTCCGCTCGCGCGGAGAGCACGCCTTCGGTAGGTAGAGGGTGGCGTGGTCGACCGGATCACCTCCGCTCGCGCGGAGAGCACGCGGTGGCGCGCGCGTTGGCCCGCCACGAGTTCGGACCACCTCCGCTCGCGCGGCGAGCACCCAAGCTGGCCCGCCGTGAGCGCCTTGAACTGCGGACCACCTCCGCTCGCGCGGAGAGCACGCGATCACCTGGTCCAACATCTGGATCGGGCTCGGACCACCTCCGCTCGCGCGGAGAGCACAAGTCGGGGGACGCGACTGAAGCAGTCGACGCCGGACCACCTCCGCTCGCGCGGAGAGCACTCCACCGACTTCCCGAAGCGATAGCGATCGGTCGGACCACCTCCGCTCGCGCGGAGAGCACCCGACCGACCTCCCCGGACAGGTCGCCGAGACCGGACCACCTCCGCTCGCGCGGAGAGCACCTGATGGCGAGGCCGCGCACGTACTCGGGGTTCGGACCACCTCCGCTCGCGCGGAGAGCACCACCTGCGGGCCCCGCTGATGCTTGCCCTCGTCGGACCACCTCCGCTCGCGCGGAGAGCACGGCGCCACGCTGCCCTGCTGGTCCGAGACCGCCGGACCACCTCCGCTCGCGCGGAGAGCACGGCTCCGGCAGCCCGACGCTGTTCGTCGGGGACGGACCACCTCCGCTCGCGCGGAGAGCACGTCTGGAGGAAGTGGGCCAGCGTGTCGGTCACCGGACCACCTCCGCTCGCGCGGAGAGCACGGCGGGGTCTTCGGCGGGTAGGTCGGCGGAAGCGGACCACCTCCGCTCGCGCGGAGAGCACGTCTTGGCCTTGTCCTTCCGGCTGGCCTCCGGCGGACCACCTCCGCTCGCGCGGAGAGCACGTAGCGGCGCTCGCGCCGGAACGTGCCGAGGGTGGACCACCTCCGCTCGCGCGGAGAGCACTTCCGCCGGTAGAACAGGCCGGTGTACGTGGACGGACCACCTCCGCTCGCGCGGAGAGCACCTGCGTCTGAGCCTCCAGCGCGGCGCGTTCGGCGGACCACCTCCGCTCGCGCGGAGAGCACACTTCCCCACTGGCAGGCCGGCTTCCCCACTGCGGACCACCTCCGCTCGCGCGGAGAGCACGATCGCGGTGCGCGTGGCGGTCAGGAAGCGGCCGGACCACCTCCGCTCGCGCGGAGAGCACAGGTGGAGACAACGGGGCCCAGGTGCCCTACGCGGACCACCTCCGCTCGCGCGGAGAGCACACCATCCAGGCCGTCGCGCTCAGGAGCAAGGGCGGACCACCTCCGCTCGCGCGGAGAGCACGCTGGGGAACCCGGCAGGTCGCCGACTATCGGCGGACCACCTCCGCTCGCGCGGAGAGCACGGGCTGGTGCCGCCGGGTGAGCCCGGGCGGTGCGGACCACCTCCGCTCGCGCGGAGAGCACTACGCCCGTCCCAGAATGCCGAGCCGTGAAGAAGGACCACCTCCGCTCGCGCGGAGAGCACGATCCCCTTGCGCTTGACGGGGCGTACCAGTCCGGACCACCTCCGCTCGCGCGGAGAGCACAGGGTGGCCCCCTGCTCGACCGCGCGGTAGGCCGGACCACCTCCGCTCGCGCGGAGAGCACTGGTCACCGGCGACCGTGCTGGAGACGAACATCGGACCACCTCCGCTCGCGCGGAGAGCACGGTTGCCGAGGCTGACGGCGAGGTTGTTGCGGCGGACCACCTCCGCTCGCGCGGAGAGCACTCCGAGGTCGTCCCAGAACCGATCCGTGCCGACGGACCACCTCCGCTCGCGCGGAGAGCACCCTTCGCGACCTGCGACGTCAAAGCGGGTTTGCTATTTCATTGCCGTCGAAGTTGTACGCGATCAAGGTCAGGCCGTCGAAGTCGATAGGGTGGCGCTTTCTCGTGCCTGCGGTTTGGAGGGTGAAGCCCTGTTCGGTGTCGCTGGGGTGGATGAGGACGGCGATGCCGTCGCCGATGGATTGGGAGACGGCGGTCCATAGTTCGTTGCGAACGCGGGCGGAGAGGGTGCCGACGTACAGCTCGGGGGTGACTTCCAGGAGCCAGCGGGTGAGGGCTCCGCGGACGTGGGCCGGCACGGCGGAGGCAGAGATGACGGTCATTGCGGGCACGGGTGGGCGTCTCCGGTCTCAGGCCCGGATGCGGCGCCGTGGTTGAGGCCGCCGGGTACCGCTCCGGCCACCGGGTCCCACAGGTCCACCAGCTGCTCCGAGGGGTCTGGCACGTCGCGGGAGCGGTCCTTCGACGGGTCCAGGAGGTCTTGGATGTCGGCGACGATGCGGGGCAGCAGCTTGAACAGGCGCAGGCCGTCACGGAACGACCGGCGGGCCTCGCCTTCCGGGTTGTGGGACGCGTGCAGGCTGAAGGCGAGCGGGATGGTGAGCTCGGCTTTGTACAGGTCGGCGACGTCGTAGACGAAGGCCTGCTGGTTGCCGCTGTGCACGAAGCCGAGTGCCGGCGAGCAGCCCAGCGCCACGATGGCCGCGTGGACGATGCCGTAGAGGCAGGTGTTCGCCGAGGAGAGGGCGAGATTGACGGGGTCCTGACTGTCCCAGGCAGCGGGATCGTACGTGCGGCGGAAGCGCCCGATGCGGTACTGCTTGGCGAGGAGCTGGTACTGGGCCTTGACGCGGTGGCCCTCGAGGCCGCGCAGCGTTGCCAGGTTGCTGCCCGCCGGTGCCGTGCCGGTGCCGAAGCGCTTCTCGTACATGGCCTTCGCGACCGCGAGACGTGCCTGGTCGTCGGCCCAGGCCCTGGCCTGGCGTTCGAGCCAGACGGTGCTCAGGGAGTCCGGCTGCGCGGCCGCGTAGGTGCGTACGCCGCCGGCACCTGTCACCACCACGGTCGTTCCGTGCCGGGCGAGCGTGGTGAGGGCTCTGGCAGTGATGGAGGTGCCGGGGCCCAGGAGTACGCAACTCAACGCAGCCGTGGGCAGGTAGACGGTCTGGGTGCCGTGGCGCTCGCTGGTGACCTCGGCGAGGACTCCCGTGTCGTCCTGTTGGACGCGGACGATGTCCAGGTAGAGGAAGGACAGGGAGTCCGCGACGCGCGGCAGCATGGCGACGGTGGGGGCGGCGAGCCGGCGCCGGGCCCCGGACGGGGTCGCCACGGCGCCGGCTGCCGGCCGGTCGGGTCGGGCCATGGGGTTCACCGTCGGGGCGGGGCGATGGTGAGGAGCCCGCAGCCGTAGGCCTTGCCCCGTCCGATGCCGTCGAGGAGTTTGGTGCGGAGCTCGTCGGCGTCGACGATGGTGGCCGTTCCGTCGAACTGTGTGCGGGCGTGCTGGAAGCGCTGCGGTGTACCCGGTCCTGATGCGGCGCGCTGGACGAGTGCGGTGTCCAGGGGCCGGGAGCTGACCGTCTGGGGTTGCAGGCCGGCGGCAGCTGCCTGGCGGACCCACCATTCGTCCGCTGCCGCGCCGCTCAGCGGTACGGCCGCGGGCAGGTCGTACAGGGCGCGGGTGGTCCGGCCGGGCTTGCGCACGGGGCTGGCCACGCACCGGTACTGGACGGTCAGGCCGGGGCGCAGGGCGTCCAGGAGTGCGTCGAGGGGCTTGGAGGCGCTCTGGCCGTAGCCGGCGGGCAGCTTGGCCAGGTCGGGGCGTTCGCTGCTCTGGATCAGCAATTGTGAGCCGGTGGGGGAGTCCTCGGTGCGGTACAGGACGTGGAAGCGGGCCCGCGGGTCGGGGCCGGCGTGCTCGGGGAAGAGGGACATGATGCGGCGGTGCATGCCGGTCGCGCTGCCGTGGTCGCGGCGGACCTCGTGCGCGCGCGGGTCCGGGATGATGCGGGTGAGCCAGGCGGGCACGTTCTTACTCCTGGATGGTGTTCTGGTTCTCGTGCAGGTAGGTGCTCAGGGCGTGCAGGTGCGCCGCTCCGAGGCCGTCCTCGAACTGCCGGGCGGGCAGGGGGAGCGTGCGGCGGTACAGGGGCCGGCTGCGATAGCTGCGCTGCGTCTGTCCGAAGGAGAGGGGCCGGTCGTTGACCGTGCTCGTCGCAGGCAGGCCGTCGTCTTCCTGTTCGGTACCTCCGTCCGGCAGGCGCAGGCCGTCCAGAGGCGCGCTGGACAGGAACGTGACGGGCGTCGTCGCCGAGTCGTCGCCCCCGTGGTCCGGGCGTGGGGCCGCGATGGGCAGAGCGACCAGGTGCGTCAACGCCTGGCTGGTCCGGCCCAGTAGAAGCGGCCCCTCGGGAGGGCAGGAGCGCCGGCCCAGGTACAGCGGCCACCGGGGCCGGCGCAGCGCGGTGGCGCAGGCCTCCAGCAGCCGGGCATCGGCTTCGTCTCCTGCCCGGCCCGTGACGGCGCAGGTGAAGACGGCGTCGGCGAGGTAGGTGCGGTGGCTGAGGAGGGTCGTGGTGGAGCCGCTGCGTTTCTTGCCCTCGGCGGTGGTGACGGTGCTTGTGGCCGGCAGGCCGCCGCCGACGGTGTGCAGGTCCCGCAGCAGGACACCGGGCCGGTCCACGCGCACCGTCAGCGACAACTGCGCCAGGTCCTCGATGCTCTCGCCGCGGGCGCGCCCCAGGGCGCCGGCCAGCAGGCCGACGACCCCGGAGAGGGTGGGGAACGCCGCGGTGTCGCGGTCGTTGAAATGACTGCGCTCGCCCCAGGACTGCATGGGCCCGGCCAGCCGCAGCAGGAGCCCCGGCTGCGTGGTTGCGGGCGCCGACACGGCAGGGCTGGAGGTCATGCCGAGACCCCGTCGGCGCCGGCCGCGAACGCCGTGGTGAGGGCGGAGTCCACCAGTTCGTCGTAGGAGTCGAAGTGGCTGCCCAGGCCCTCCAGGTCCTTGGTGTCGATGCTCGCCCACCCGGCTCCGAGGATGTGCCGCTCCCCGAGCAGCTTGTTCGCAACCCGCGCGTATTCGGTCAGGGCCGTACGGGAAGGCGCTGCGAAGCCGCCGCGGTCCGCCGCCCGCACCGGCGCTTCGAACGCGGTCGCGAACGACAGCGGCCGGTCTGCCCGGACGGCCAGGTGGACGAGATCGGGGATGGTGTGCGGCGCCGTGGAGTTCTTCTTCGCCTGCGGGAGGGACCGGATGACGGCGTGCACGAACGCCGCTACCAGCTCCCGCGCAGCCTTCACGTCCCCGCCGATGTTCGCCGCCAGGTCCTCGAGGTCGATGGTGGCGAACCGGTAGAACGTCCCGGCGCTGAACTCGGCGTGCCCCATGTGGCCGCTGCCCGTGGCGTCACCCCACAGCTGGGTGATGTCGTCCACCGCCGAGAAGTAGTCGGTCTCCACGTCCGTCTCGTGCGTGGTGAGCGCATGGGCCACCTGCACCGCCCCGTCGACGCCCGCATCGTCGATCTCGGCCAGCATCCGCCCGAACACGTTGATCACGCCGTTGCGCGTCCGGAGGATCGCCTCGACCCGCTGCCCGGGCAGGACGCTCTTGTCGGTGGGCTTCTTGATGTCCTTGGCGCTCTCCAGCGTCGCCCGGTGCTCCTCGGCGAGCGCGGCCAGTTCGGCGACCGCGGCTTCCGGTACGTAGACCAGGGCGTTGGTCAGGACCTTGTTGGGGACCACGACCGGGGCGGCCTTGTCGCCGGCGGCACGGTCCCTTTCCTTGGCCAGTTCGAACTTGATCCCGCTGGCCGCCGCCAGGTGCGCACCCGCGCGCTCGGCCAGCGCCGGCGGCCAGCCCCGGCCGGCCAGGTCCTGGGAGACGCGCTCACCGATCCGGCGCGTACGCAACGCGGCCTGGCCGATCAACGCCTCGAAGTCCGCGCGCGCGGCGCGCTTCCACGACTGGCTGCTGACGCGGGTCCGCAGCGCGTTCCCGTAGAGCACGGTCTTGACGGAGTTGGTGTCGTCGCGGTTCAGGTTGGCGAACGGGACGCTCTGAAGAATGTGGATGTCGATGAAACGGGCGGCTGCGGACATGCTCGGTGGATCTCCCTCTACATACGAGTGGTGACTACATGCGAGTGGTGAACGAAGCGCCGGGCTCGGCGCGGGCCGGTCCCTCCACGGGAACCGGTCGGAAAGGGGGCGGCGCGGGCCGGTCAGGACACGGCAGGCGCGCCCTGTACCTGGGCTGCCTGGCTTGCCTGGTCTTCCTGGTCGCGCTGGTCGGCATCGGCGCGGCGTTGCCTGTCCCGCAGCCGGTAGTAGTCCTGCAGCCAGCGGCGCGCGATACGGGGCTTGGAACGCCGCCAGAAGATCAGATCCCCGAGGAGCTGGCCCCAGTCGACCTCCACGTCCAGGTCCCGCAGGTAGCGCACCGTCCCGGGCAGGTGACGGTGCAGGCCCGGCACGCTCTGCCGGGTCAGGAGGTTCAGCCGGCTCTCCGCCGTGCCCTCCCGCATCTCCCGCTCCCGGCCCGGCCCGGACGCGACCGCGACGGCGAACGCCGCGCCCAGACTCGTCCCGTAGCGGCCGGCGCTGACAGGGCTGCCGACGGGCTCCTGGACCTGGTCGCTACCGGACGCCGCTACGGATGCCACCGACGGCTCCGCGTCTGAGTCGGAGCCGGGAGCGCCGGCAGGGTCGGGGGAGGGGGTGGCCCCTTCCTCTGCCTCCTCAGGGAGGTCCTGGCTCCGCCGGGTGGTCGCGGCGATCATCGACGCCACGGCGTAGTAGGCCCACTCCGTGTCCTCGGTCATCGGCTCGCCCTCGGGCAGCCACCGGGCCACCAGCCGGTCCATAGCCCGCAGCCTCTTGTCGTTGACCGGGCGTCCCAGCCCGCCGCGTAACGCTGCCCGCGCCCCGGGATCGGCCGCGCACAGCGAGGCGACGTGGGTGGTGAACGCCCGCCGCCGGTCCTGCCCCTGTAGGCCGTAGGGCACGGCCTCTTCCTTTGTACTGGTCATCGAACTCTCTGTGCTCCTTGATTCTTGTTCCATGGGTCGTTGCCGGTCACGAGACGTCGGCGCCCTCGAGCGGTACCTGCTGTCCGCTCCGCGGGGAGGGCGTCTTACGGGGCCGGCCGTACAGGTCGAGGCGGGCCTCGAAGACGGCCTTGGCTCCTCGCTGCGTGCCGGTGACCGGCCCGGTGACCGTGTCGAACGCCTCCTCGGCCAGCCGCAGGAACGCCCGCCGGGCCGCGACCGCGTCGAACCCGGCGTCGTCACGGGTCCCGGAACGGTCCAACAGGTGGAAGCGGTGCCAGAACTCGTCCGCCGCCTGCGGCCAGTACCGGGCGGCCGCCTGAGCCGCCCAGGCATCTCCGTTGGCCTTCGCATCCCGGGTGTAGTCCGCGAACGCCCGCCGGACTGCCTTGTCCAGGCGCCACCCGAACATCTCGCCCAACTGCCGTGCCCGGGCGATGGCGGGGGCCGCTCGCGCCGCCTCCCGCTCGGTGAACCCGAGGACCGGGGGAGTGGAGGCGTCGATGAACTGGGTGTCCTTGGCCTGTCCGTCCTGCTCGAACCCCAGGGCCCGCACCCGCAGGTCCTCACCGACCTCATGGGCCTCGAGGAACACCATCGGCCGCTGCGGCTGGGAGGATCCGGCAGGCTCCTTCAACAACAGCGCGTCCAGGTCCCGCCACAGCGCCCGACGCGAGTCCGCCGGCCGCGGATAACGGTTGCCCTGCTGGCTGGTCTGCCAGATCAGGTAGTCGTCGGCACGGGGTAGGCGCCCGGACCGGTAGGCCCACGTGATGAACGCGTCACTGACCAGCGCCCCGTCCGTGTCCGGGTCGGGTACGAGCAGCAGGGCGTGCTGGGAGCAGGCCGTCAGCCGCGAACACGGCCCGGACGGCGGCCGTTGAGCCGCGTCGGGGTCGGGGAGCGCATCCCACTCCCACGGGCACAGGTCATCGGCACGGCGGACGACGGCCGGCGGACGGACCAGGCCGGCGAGCAGCGTCTCGAAGAGGGTGTCGCCCTCGGGGTGGTAGGACATGGCCGTCCGCAGCGGGCCGGCCGTGACGTTCGAGCCCTTCACTCCGGCCACCTCGCGGGCGGAGCAGCGGCCCGAAGGTCCGTAGTAGTGCCACACCAGCAGGTTCAGTGCGGCCTCGGACGCGGTCGGCAGGTGCGGTGAGACATCGCTGCCGTGGCGGCCGAACCAGGCGTGGTTGTTCCCGGAAGGCCTGGTGACGATCAGTTTGTTCACGCCCGCGGTCTTGGCCGGATCACACTCTGCGCGCAGCCGGGGGTCCTGCATCCACGGCCGGCCGCCCTCAGCGTCGTAGAGGAAGAACCGGTCCCGGTACCCCTCCAGATAACCGGCCACCTTCTCAGCCGGCAGGCGGCCCTTGTCGAGGGCCACCAGCCGCCGCTCGCCCCAGTCTCCCGGGCCCGCTTCGTCCAAGCCCGCCACCCGTAACGTCAGGGCGTACAGGATCCGCAGCAGCGCCGAGTGCGCAGGTGGCGAGGCCACCGCGAGGCCGGCGATGAGATGGCTCTCGACGAACAGCTCCCTCAGCCCGACCCGGTCGGGTAAGCGGCCCCGGTCATCCACGGCGGCGACGGTCCAGGTCACCGGGATCCACGGTTCGTCGATCAAGTTGTACGTGCCCATTGACAGAGCGCTCCTGAGTGCGACACACAATTGGTTCGGGCTTCCTTGCAGACGCGAGGGTGATCCGACGGCCGCTTGGAACGACAGGCCGCCCAGCCCTGATCTACTCGCGCAAGCGGGTGGGCACCGCCTCCGCGCGGCCGGTGACCGCCAGCGCGCCACCGACCGCGCGGAGTGGCACCACGCTAGGCCGCCAGATCTGGAAGACGGCAGCTTGTAACCGGCCACAGTTGAGAGCGGAGTCATGGCCTCTCCAGCCCCACCTCCGACAACAGCACCACCCGTCCCCCCAACTGCCCACTCCACACCCCCTCCCCAGCCGGGCGCATCCTGACCAGCGTCAACTCCCGCAGCAGCGGCTTGTCCCGCCAGCCCGCCGGGGGAGCCTCCGCCTCACCCGTGCCCTGCAGCCACCCGCCCGGGACCGGCGCGACGCGCAACATCACCGCCGCCACCTCGTCCCGGGACGGTCGGCCGCCCGGCACCGCCACCTCACCGCCCGGATCCAGCGAGAACACCCCGCCAGGCTGCTCGTACAGACACACCACACGGCCGCTGTCCGCCCCGAGGCGCGTGGTGAGCAACTCCTGCGTGACACCCGCCTCGCGCAGGCTGAGCCGCTGCAGGTCACCCCCGACATCCTCCGGCGAACAGATCGTGACCAGTGCGGCCAGCTGTGACTCCGCCATCGCCCCGGCTTGCCGGACCACGTCCATCCGCATGAGCTCCCGGCCCGCCGCCGCATCGAGCCCGACCGTGAAGTCCGCCGTGTACACGGCATCCACCAGCCGCTGCACACCGTCCGGTACCTCGATGCCCTCGCCGGCCTCCGCGGCGAGCAGCAGGGCCGTACGCCGCAACAACCCCGGGTCGTACACCGTCCCCCAGCTCCGCGGTACTGCCGTCACACGGTCACCGTCCACCGGCTCCAGTACCACCAGCCGGGGCCGGTCCTCCGGCCATGCCCAGGGCGGCCGCCCCTGCGGGCCACGGGCATGTCGCCGGCCACGTCCGGCCCGCTGCAGCAACTGGGCGAGAGGCGCCAGATCACTCACCACGAGATCGAAATCGAGGTCGAGGGACTGCTCCACGACCTGGGTCGCCACCAGCACCGAAGCCGGCCGCACCGCCGCCCCCTCGCGGCCCGGCTTCCCGTACGCTGCCTTGCACTCACCGGTGATCCGGGCCCGGACGTCCGCCGGGAATCGCGAGTGCAACAGCCGGAGCCCACCGGCCTGCGCCGCCAGCTCGGGAAACGCCGCTTGCAGGTCCCGGAACGTCTGCTGCGCCTCGGCCACCGTCGTACAACACACCAGAGCGCAGCCACCCTGCTCCACGACCGGCAGCAACTCTTGCCGCAGAGCCTCCCGCCGCCCGCCCGCAGCGACCGCCCCATCGGGCGACGCGCAATCCCATGCCACCCGCCGCAGCGCGACATCAAGCTGTCGAGGACGCTCACTGACCACCGCCCGCGGCTGCGACACCTCGCCCGTCCGCGCCGGCACGAACAGCCACCCCGGATACCGCGGCTGCACCCCGCACGCCTCGGGGAAGCCCGCTCCCCGGCGGTACGCGTTGACCAGCGAACTCGCCGACTCCCCGGTCAGCGTGGCCGACAGCAACACCACCGGTGTTCCGAAGGCCCCCAGCCACTCCAGCAGGCGCACGAGCAGGAAGTGCATCCAGGGTCCGTACGCATGAGCCTCGTCCACCACGAAGACCTTGTCCGACAAACCGAACAGGCGGAGCACGTTGAACGGCAACGGCAGCACCCCGGACAGGACCTGATCGATCGTCCCCACACCCAGCGGCGCCAGCAGACCGCGATGCCGCCCTCGCAGCCAGACCCCGGCCTCCAGCGCGGTCGCCGGATCAGAGCTGGTCCCACCCCCACCACTGGCGGCGGCCTCACCCACATAGACAGGGCTCAACCACGCCATCGAATGCAACAGGGACATGGCCCGACTGCCGCCCACAGCGGCCTCCACCCACTGCCGCAACCGCGGGAACATCGCATCCGCCGTCGCCATCGTCGGCAACGCCACGAACACCCCGCGCGCGCCACTCGCACGCCCCAACACCGAGGCACTGTGCAGCGCGGCCTCCGTCTTCCCGTCTCCCGTCGGCGCCGTGACCAGCACCAGCCCGGCACCACCGCTCTCCACGAGCTTCGGCAACTGCTCGGCGAGGTCCGCCTGAAGGGGGTTCGGAGAGAACGGGAACACCTCTTCGAACGCGCCCTCCCCGAACTCGGCCCGACCCAATTGAGCCGCAGCCACCGCACCCGGAGCAGCCTCACACGCCCGCCGCCAGTGCTCGTCAAGGTCCGCCGCCGTCCCCTGCCACCCCACTGCCGGCAGCAACGGCCCGATGAAATCCACCTGACTGGCCAACCAGTCGGCGACGATCACCAGCCCCGCAACCACCACCGCGAGCTCCGCCGGCAGACCTCCGGCAGGCACCTCCCGCGCTCCCGTGACCCGACGGAGCTCGGCAAAATGCACCCGCCGCTGCTCGGCCCAGCCCGCGCCCCCCAGACCCGGCTGGTAGACACCCGCAGCGGCAGCCTCACGAGGCTGCAACACCCGCCCGAAGCATCCGTGGTGCCCGCCCAACATCTGCGCCACCTGATGGCTCACGCCCAGTCGCATGATCCGGTGCTCGCCGTACCCCGCCTCGGCCAACAACCCCGCCAACGCCCAATGCGTCGCCATCTCATGCCGAAGGCCCCGTTCCCCCTCAGCCCCTGGAGCAGACCCATACCGAGGCTCCGCCCGCACAGCACGGAACGCCTCCGGCACCTGGGCCTGGAACGGCGGACTGATCTTCCCCAGATCATGCAGACCGGCCCAGAAACACACCATCGCCCGCGCCTCAACAGCGGGAAGCCCCAAGCAATCACCCACACGGGCGCGCACCGACTCCGACAGCAACACATCCCACAAGGCACCGAAAACGGCCGCGGTGTCGATCAGATGGCAGACCACAGGATAGGGACGCGGAAGCCCATGCTCCTTGCCCCACATCCGGGCATCGAGCCGGGCTAATCCAGAACCAGCAGACTCAGAACTCGTCATGCCCCATCGATAGCACCCCCCACTGACAATGCCCCTGACCAGCAGATTCCCTCTGCCACTCGCCCGTCGCCGAGCTATCCCCATCCCTGCCGGCCCCCGACAGCCAGCCTGCCACGGCTCCCAAACGATCCTTCGGCACCACGACCGGGCCGACCGTGCGGCGGGCCCCGACCGGACCACCTCCGCTCGCGCGGAGACCACGACGCCTCGTGGGCCGCCTTGAGGTGGCCGGCGGAACACCTCCGCTCGCGCGGAGAGCACTCGGGCCCAGAACGCGGGGCTTCTTCCCGCCCCGGACCACCTCCGCTCGCGCGGAGAGCACACGGACTGGCGTGCGGTGCCGGCGGCGGCGACCGGACCACCTCCGCTCGCGCGGAGAGCACGACTCGCGACACCGGTCCCCCGTAGCCCAGACCGGACCACCTCCGCTCGCGCGGAGAGCACTCGGCCGAGTTGAGCAGCGCGGCGTTCGCCACCGGACCACCTCCGCTCGCGCGGAGAGCACAGCCAGCGTCGTGATTTCACCTCGCTCACCCGCGGACCACCTCCGCTCGCGCGGAGAGCACCCCCGTGCCCCCCGTGCCCCCCGGATTTTCGCCGGACCACCTCCGCTCGCGCGGAGAGCACGCCACACCCCGTTCGGGGACGCAGGCTGGGCCCGGACCACCTCCGCTCGCGCGGAGAGCACTCAAGCAGGTCTCCTACGCGGACCCGCGGATCCGGACCACCTCCGCTCGCGCGGAGAGCACCACCCGGGCAACATCGCGGCCCAGGCGGCCTACGGACCACCTCCGCTCGCGCGGAGAGCACCTTCTGACCCCAGCCCGGTAACAGTTGATCCGCGGACCACCTCCGCTCGCGCGGAGAGCACTCCTGCTGTACGCGTCGCTTCTCGGGGTTGGCCGGACCACCTCCGCTCGCGCGGAGAGCACGCCCGGCCGCACCTTCGAGGAGAAGGACACGGCGGACCACCTCCGCTCGCGCGGAGAGCACGTGGCCGAGGACGCGCTCGCATGCGGTGAGGGCGGACCACCTCCGCTCGCGCGGAGAGCACTCTTGCCCTGAATCGCCCTGGTCTGCGAGCCGCGGACCACCTCCGCTCGCGCGGAGAGCACCCAATTGCCTGCACGATATCGACCGATGAACCCGGACCACCTCCGCTCGCGCGGAGAGCACGGGGATCAGCGCTGCATCGCCCCCCGGGGGCTCGGACCACCTCCGCTCGCGCGGAGAGCACCGCTTGTAGACCGCGCCGCGCACAGCAAGGAGCGGACCACCTCCGCTCGCGCGGAGAGCACTCGTGCTCATGCCGGGCCAGGTTCTCGGCAAGCGGACCACCTCCGCTCGCGCGGAGAGCACCGCTGCCTCGTTGGCCTTTGCCGCGTCCGGCCCCGGACCACCTCCGCTCGCGCGGAGAGCACCCCTTCATGACCTGCGCTTCAATGAGCCCTTTGCCGATTCATTGCCTTGCCTGAGTGCGTCACAGCGTCAGGTTACCCCTGGGCTTCCAGCGGTCTGTGTGCGTTGAGGTAGGAGCTGGGATGGCTCGCCGTTGGTCGTGGTCCGGTGTTGGACGGGTCTGCCGTGGCGGACGGGGGGCAACAGCTGGGTATCGGCCTCGCAGGACCGCGCCGTGGAGTTCGCAAACGCCCGGGGTGTGTGGGCGTTTGGCAGTTCGCGAATGATGGCGCGGATCGCGGCCCGGTCGCGGACTCCCCCCTGAATGGCGTGATCACTCCCACCCCATCGCGCAGCCCAGAGCACCCGCTGACCCCTCGACCGACCCGGAACCGCAGCTTCGACTACTCATCAAGGCTCTTGAACTGCGAGGCCGCTCCTCCGAACCGGAATCCACCGATGAGGAACAGGACGCGACTGCTCGAAATGACACGCCTTGGATCGAGCGGAACCAGGCGATCGGCCGAAACCCGGTCACGGCGGCGCCCCGGGCAGCCGCGGACGAGTGAGGACCCCGGCGCAAAAGCAACCAGGGGCACTCCGCCGTCCGGCTGTCAGTCCCCCTCTCTACTCTCTGGCCCCTCCTCACCCGAAGAGCGGTGAGCCCAGCGAAGGGAACAGCCAGTGCCCCGTACAACCCAACGCCGCCTTAGCGTTGACCTGCAGGAACTAGTCGACCACATGCCTGCCAGAGCGGCGGAGAAGGGGCTGAAGCCGCTGCCCGCAGTACCGGAAGGAGCGAGTACCCAGGTACTCCTCACGGATGACGTGGTCAACGCAGCAGAGTTCCTGGACCTCGCCAGCGAGCTCCAGGCGCGGATCCTGTACTTCGACAGCACCACCTTCACCGCGGAGGGGTTCGCCGTCCTCGATGAGGAACTGGATCCCGGCATCGACAAAATGAACCTGACGGCTCAAGACCGACGCGAGCTTGGACTGCTCCGCGGCGACGCACACACCCGAGACGGGCAGATTTCCGAGGTGGAGATGTGCTTCGTGGCCGCAGGCATGAACCACCGTTGGGTCAAGGAAGCCCCCTGGCACGCTGACCTGCAGGCCCGCTGGAGCGGGTTCCTCGAGGACCTTCACCTCTCTGCAGCCATGCGGGCTCAGGACGCCCACACCCGTGCCAAGGCCGAAGCAGGACGCATCGCAGCCCTACTCGCCGAGCGACCGGATTTCCGGGCCGCGACGAAGCGGTCCCGCTTCTACGGGATCGCCGACGAGGCGTACCCGCCCCCCTCCACAGGCAACGCCGAGCAGCTACACCAGCACCGGATCACCATCGACCGGGCAACAGACCAGGCCATGGCCCTGGTCGACACAACAGCCCACCGGATCTACACCGGCTACGAACGGGATTTCGACGCGTTGACCGACGAGATCACACAACAGGACGTCCTTGCCGCCGCTGGCACCGTGGCCGCACGCAACCTGCTCCTCCGCGAGTACCTCACACGGAAATCGGGCGGATACCCGCCACCGAAGAGGTTCATGGAACTGCTGATGCTCCATCCGCAGCTCCGACGCCCACGGCAGACCCAGACGGCGCTCGCCTGACCACAGTCATCGGCTCTGATCCATGTGCCCGTACCAGTGACGCACGCACAAGAAGCCGGCGGCGGAGAGGCGGCACCCACGCAGCGCGGTCCGCGAGCAACCCACCCCGCCAACGCGGACCGTACCCCCGCCGTCGACCCCTCCCGACACGAGGCGACCGCACCACCGCCCAGGGCCGGCGGGGCGCACCAGCTGCCGCGCTCCCCTTCAACCCGCCAAGGTCACTCCGCGTCGGCGCGGCCATCGCGGTGCCACATGCGCGCTTCGTCAGATGTCTCCCGCTCCGCCCAGCGGACCCACCGCCTGAGCTCCGCGGGCGGGCCGGCCGAGCACGGAGACGGAGGCAGACAGACGGACGCCTAACTCGTCCAGCGCATGGTGATCTGCACCCGGTGTGCGCGCGGAGGCGGGGTCAGTACTGGTCAGCCGGGTCCTTGCGGGTGATCGGTCGACACTTCGGGTCCCCCTGGGAATGCGCATGCTGGTTCGGGCGGGCCCCGGATACCGAGTCAGGCACGATGACGCGGGCCGGCCCGAAGACCACCCGCTGGCAGTAGCAACAGATACGCACGGCCTCAATGCGCCCTCTGCCAACAGAGCACCGGGTCATGGCGCACCCCGACCCCGCCCGCACAACGGGCGCAGTGCACGACGGCGCAGCCGAGCACCCGCCGCAATGAACCCGGCCCCTGGCAGAGCAGGCACCGCACCGCGGTGACACGGCAGACGCCCCCTGGATGCGCCGCCGAGCACTGGACGTCGAGCCCCAACCCGACGACGAACAGACTGACCGCCTCATCCTCCATCCGGGCCAAACTCCGCCACCCACTCACCGGGCGGCCCGCAGGGCGCTGGGCGGAGCTGTGAACTCTTTGTGGTCGTCCCCGCGTACGTACGCCACCTGCGCACCGTCCTCGACGAGTACAGCCTGCACGGTGCCCTCGCCGAGAGAGCGGGTGTCGACAACGCGGCGGTGCAGCAGCACGTGGTCGATCGAGGTGAACTTGAGCAGCGATTTGTCCATGGGCGGCGCTCCCCGTGATCGTCAGCGACTGGTAGAGAACCCTGCCGGTCGCTTCCCGGCCGATCCGCTGCCGCGTCCTATAGGGCCGCCCTATATTCGAGGGATGGAGCCTGAGCTGGACGTCTGGGCACACCCACACCTGCGCGCCGCCGCGGCGAACGAGGACTGGCCGGCACTGTTGCGCACCTGGCGGAAACTCACCCGCAGCAACCAAAGCAGGCTCGGGGCGCTGATCGGGCTGGCGCAGCCGGACATCTCCGCGATCGAAAACGGTCGGCGCACCGTGACCTCGGTCGAGGTGCGCCAGCGCATCATCGACGGCCTCGGCGTCCCGCTTGAACTCCTCGGGTGCCTCCAACGCGAGGACCTGCCTCTGCCCTCGCTCGTGCTGCCCGGGGTCGTCTCCGAGGCGGACACGGAGCGGCTGAGCGCAGTGCGGCGTGGCGGTGTCCGCCTCGACGTCGCTTCCATGGACGCCATGGACGCACTCCTCGCCGCGCACCGCCGTGCCGAGGACACTGTGGGCTCCCGGACGATCGCACCGCTGGTCCAAGCGCAGTTTGAGGAGGTGGCCGCCCTCTACGGGCAGGCGCGCGGCCCACTGGCGGACCGAGTGGTGAAACTCCTCGCCGAGTACGCCCAGTTTCTCGCTTGGATGGCGCAGGATCAGGACAACGGCCCGGCGGCGCTCGGATGGTTCGACCGCTCCTACGACTGGGCGTTGGAGTCCGGGTACGGCGACATGGCCGCCACGACCATGAGCATGAAAGCTCATCTCGCGTGGTCACAGGAGAACGGGCGGCGCTGCGTGCGGCTCGGCGAGGCAGCGGCCTCAACCCCGGGAGCGAGCGAGGCTACGCAGGCCATGGCCGTGCAGATGGCCGGCCGCGGCCATGCGCTGGAGGGCGACGCGGACGGCGCGTACCGCAGGCTGGACCAGGCTCAGCAGATCATCGCCGCCGCGACCGACGCCCCGCCCTGGCTGTACTTCTACGGAGAGGCCTGGTTCGCGGCGCAGCGCGGCATGGCCGAGGTGCACCTGAAGCATTGGACCAGCGCCGTCGAGAACCTGACCGTGGGGCTGGAGGGCTTCGACCGGTCCTACCGCAGAGACCGAGCCTGGTACGGATCCTGCCTGGCCCACGCGTATGCCGGGGCCGGGGAGGCGGAGGCCGCTCTCACCACAGCGTTGAGCATCGTCCACGACGCATCCGAAGTCGGCCGCCCGCACGCCTGGGCTGAGCTGCACAAGGTCGCTGGGTTGCTCCTGCGGCGCGGAGCGTCAGAAGGGCGGCAGCTGGTGGACTCGCTGGCTGCGATGGACTGAGAAAGCGCAAAGTGCCCCTCCCGGCCGCAGGTCGAGAAGGGCCGTTGCCGTTCTGGAGGGCCCGTACGACTGAGATCCCCAGCCGGTTTTGATCAGGCTGGTGGACTGCGTGGCCAGGTCAAGCGTGTCGAGCAGTGAGGTCTGGCCGGTGGCCGGCATGTGCGAGTGCCACCCCGTGATGCCGAAACCGGTGGACGTGAGGGGTAGAGGCCTGTGAGATAGCAAGCGGGCCCCGGATCCGACACCCACTGCTCCGATCCAGGGCCTGGCGGTACAGCTCATACCACCTCCGCTCGCGCGGAGGACACACGATCCCGGCCGCCCACGGGCCCTTCCCTGATGGACCCCCTCCGCTCGCGCGGAGACCACCAACTCGCGGAACGACACCATCTCTGGCCCTCCGGAACACCTCCGCTCGCGCGGAGACCACGTGTCCAGGAGGTCCTCCGCATTCGGGCCGAGCGGAACACCTCCGCTCGCGCGGAGACCACATCCGGCCCGAGCTGCACATGAGGGACACGAGCGGAACACGTCCGCTCGCGCGGAGACCACCCCAGCCTCGGGCTGGCGATGGACGCAGCGATCGGAACACCTCTGCTCGCGCGGAGACCACGCCGTACCCGCGTCTCCGACCTCCAGCTCCTCTGGAACACCTCCGCTCGCGCGGAGACCACGCCGGTTACCCAGAGCAGGGCCGCCTGGACTCCGGAACACCTCCGCTCGCGCGGAGACCACACCGGCAACACCCGCAAGGCTCTGGCCGGAGCCGGAGCACCTCCGCTCGCGCGGAGACCACCTGGGTACGGCGGTGATCCTGTCCCTCGTAGCCGGAACACCTCCGCTCGCGCGGAGACCACATGATCAGGGGGGATGCCCCTCCGGGGTGATCTGGAACACCTCCGCTCGCGCGGAGACCACCCCGGCCCCCACCCACGGGCCCGCCTGATCACCGGAACACCTCCGCTCGCGCGGAGACCACAATCTGCGGGGGCTGACCTTGCCGGGGACTCCCGGAACACCTCCGCTCGCGCGGAGACCACGAGTCCGGCCAGGAAGCCGGCGTCTGGGGCGGCGGAACACCTCCGCTCGCGCGGAGACCACGGCCTTGCCGGTGCTGTGCCGGCTGATGCGGCCGGAACACCTCCGCTCGCGCGGAGACCACATCGCGTCCGGTGACCGGGAGGCCGCGGAGTCCGGAACACCTCCGCTCGCGCGGAGACCACTCTTCGGTCATCACCTGCCGGACGGGGAAGGGCGGAACACCTCCGCTCGCGCGGAGACCACCCGCCCCGCACCCCGTAGGAGGTTGCTGTGTACGGAACACCTCCGCTCGCGCGGAGACCACGGTGATCCGCTACAACCTGGCCGCCCTGTGCTCGGAACACCTCCGCTCGCGCGGAGACCACTTGGGGTCGCCGAACAGCCTGGCGAGGAGACCCGGAACACCTCCGCTCGCGCGGAGACCACGGCCCCGTGGATTCTCCGCGGGGCCCCGACGACGGAACACCTCCGCTCGCGCGGAGACCACTGAACCCACTCGACCCGGACTACTGGACGAACCGGAACACCTCCGCTCGCGCGGAGACCACGACAACCAGGCCAACGTCGACGGCAACCGCTACGGAACACCTCCGCTCGCGCGGAGACCACTTCGGGTTGATGTAGGTGGTGCCCTCCGTCGCCGGAACACCTCCGCTCGCGCGGAGACCACACTTCGTGACCTGCGCTTCAGTGAGCCCTTTGCCGATACATTGCCTTGACTGAGCACGTCACGTCGCCAGGTTACTCGGCCGGAGGGGCAGGTGGGATCGGCCGGGCTGCGGCTCAGCAGCGAGGCTATCCGCCCGGCAGCACCGCGCCATGGAGTTCGCGTACGCCCGGGGTATGGGGGTGTCGTTCGGACAGTTCGCGGATGATGGCGCGGATCGCGGGCCGGTCGCGGACCTCGCCAGGGCTGGCCCGGTAGGCGTCCAGGAGGGATCGGGTGGTTTGTTCGGGACGGTTCCATGCCCACCAGGCGCGGGCCATGTCGGTGTTCATGCGGGCCTTGCGTTCGGCGGTGTTGAACTGGCCGGCACGCAGGTTCTTGCCCGCCTCCAGGGCGGCGCCGGCGTCGCCGAGGGCCCAGTGGACGCCGACGGCGTAGAGGTCCACGGCGGCCGGGGTGACGGGGAAGAGGCGCCCGGCCGGCACCGCCTGCGGAAGGCGGCGGGCGGCACGGCATGCCTCCTCGATCATCGCGAGGGCGTCGGACCGCTGTCCGCCGCGGGCGGCGGTATAGGCGAGGGTGCACAGCATCTGCGCGTAAGCGGCCGTTGCCGCGTCGGTGCGAAGGCCGGTGGTTTCGACGTCGCCGGCGGCCCCGGTCATCAGGCGTTGAGCGGCGGCGTTCTGGTCCTGATGGCGCAAGACGATGGCGAGTTCGCGGGCGGCGGCCGCGGCGGCCAGGGGGGAGCCAGAGACCTCGGCCCAGGTGCGAGCCCGGTCGGCGGTGATACGGGCGCGGTCGTAGGCGCCGAGCTTGCTCAGGACGGCGGAGGTCAGGCTGTAGACGGAGGACAGGCGTGCCTGGTCAAGGTCGCGCCGGGAACGGGCGGCGTGGTGCGAGTCGGCGATAAGACCGGGCAGCTCCGTCAGGAGGCTGCTGTGGACGCCCCTGTCGTAGAGGTCGCGGGCGGCGACAAGGCGTCCGTCCAGCGGACCGGCTCCGGTCGGTGACGGAGTGGCGGCCAACGCTTCGTCCAGACCTGCCAGGAGGCCGGCCGGGCCAGCGGCCACCGTGGCGGTGAGCAGCGTACGGCGGCGCATCTGGTCCTCCTCGGCCTCACGCGAACTGGCCGTCACTCTAGTGGCCGCGGGCAGTGGAACCAGAGAAGCGGCGAGGACGTGTTGGGGGAGGCCTACCGCGAGGGCTGCCCGGTAGAGGAGCTGGAGGTCGGAGACGCGGGTACGGCGTTCCAGGCGCGAGACGGTGGCAGGGGAACAGCCCAGGCGGTCCCCCAGTGCGGCCAGCGTCCACGAGCGGTGTTGCCGGCCGAGGCGGATGAGCGCACCGGGGCGCCGCTGATCGGTGAGCAGGCGTGCTTGCCTGCTGTTCCAGAGCGGGTCAACGGGCACATGTCCCTCCCACACCGCAGCACATGGGACCTCAACGGTAGGCCGGTGTACGGGGTAGGTCGAGACTCCTTTCACGATGTGCAACGTGCTTGCAAAGCAAGCAGGTTGACAGCTGATCGCGGCAAGGTACTGGTGCTATGGAGGAGGCGCTCCGATCCTCGGCGCCCCGTCCAAGGGAGGCACCATGGCAACCACCCTCGCATCCTCGGTCAACGACCCACTGCCCTCGAGCCGCTCCGTCCGGGACGTCGTACCGGCGGACCTGTGGGACAAGCAGGCCGGGCTGCTGATGCGCGACTACCCCTACGACTCGGTGATGGCCGCGCGAGTGCTCGGGCAGGGGTACGCGTACCTGCTGACCGCGATGGCGCACCGGGGCGAGCAACTGGGGCTCGCGCCGAGTGCCCTGGTGGATATCGGTGTGCACATGATCATCCTGGACACCGTGGCCTACGCCGAGCTGTGCGAGCGGTACAACGGCGGGCACTTCCTGCACCACGTGCCGGACATCGAGTTCAAGAACGACGGCTCCGTACTGAAGACCGCGCACCGCGTGGCGGCCGACGGCTGGGAGCTCGATCTGCCGCTGTGGTCGGACGCTGCCCAGTGCGGACCCTGCCACCCCGGCAACGACTCGCACTGACGGATTTCGGCCGGGTCCGGGTCGCCCAGGATGACTCGCACCCGGCCGGGTGAGATTGCGCCGAACCGGCCCGCGGCGGGAGACCGGCCGCCAGGATGAGGCGGGTGACCACCACCACCTCAGACCTCTGGCACCACTACGGCCGCACTCGCGCCGCAACGGACCGTGCTGTTCCCGACAGTTTCTACTGGATCTGGAGCCAGGACGGCGGTCCCGGTACGGAAGTCCTCGGTGACCTGGCCGGCCGGCGAGTGTGCGATCTGGGAGCGGGGGCTGCCCGGCACGCGGCCCACCTGGCGGTCCATCACGGTCCGGAGCGCGTCGCCGCGGTGGACGGCTCACCAACCCAGCACGCCATGGCGACCGATCTGTACGGCGGCAGGGTGCTGGCTCTGGAACTGGTCGCCGCTGAGGTCGTGGAACATCTGCGCGGGGCTCGCGGCAGGTACGACGTGATGTACAGCGTTTTCGGCGCCGTCGACTTCACTGATCCCGAGGAACTGCTGCCAGCCGCTGCGGCGGCGCTGCGACCTGGCGGACGACTGGTGTTCTCCACGCTCGCCCACTACCTCACCGGGGCACCCGCCGAGCCCGACGTCACGGCGGCGGACCTGCCGGCCAAGACCTCGGAGGGGGAGCCGGCGACGATGCGCCGATGGGTCCTGCAGGAGCAGGTGTGGACCAAGCTGCTCGCCGAAGCAGGATTCACCGCGATCACGGTGGAGCGCCTGCCTGCTCGAGGCGTCGGGCCGCGTACGGCGGACACACTCCTCGTCACGGCCGAGACGTCGGACAGGGAGTGACGACCACCCACGGTGGTGCCCTTTCATCCGCACGAATGACCCCAAGGATCTACCTCTTTGCGTGCTGCTCCAGGCGCGGCGTCAGCGCTCGAGGTTCGGGACGTAGCAGTTTCTGCGTGCGATCACGTGCCGCGGCGTGCTGAGGGGTTGGTCGCGGCGAACCGTGCCGCGCGCAACGTATGGAAGGAGCGACCAGCGGAGCCCCCGCCGCCCGGCCTGGCGGGCGACCGGCGGCGGCCCCGGATCGCGTCTAGGGTCCGTCCGGCGGATCTTGTGACTGTCCGACGATGTGATCGTTGTTCTGGTCGTGGGGCGGGGAGATCTGACCAATGACGAGTGGATGCGGCTTGAGCCGCATCTGCCGACGTCCGGTGGTCGTGGTGGCCGGTGGTGCGACCACCGTGCGGTGATCAACGGGATTTTGCTCCGGGTCCGCACGGGAGCGCCGTGGCGGGACCTGCCCGATCGCTTCGGGAGCTGGAAGACCGTCTACGGGCGACATCGACGGTGGTCTGCGGACGGGGCCTGGGACCGGATCCTCCAGGCGGTCCTGGCCGACGCCGATGCCAGCGGTCGGATGGACTGGAGCATGGTCAGCGTCGACTCGATCTCGTACCGGGCCCACCAGCACGCGGCTGGAGCCCCGCGAAGGACACCGCGAGTCCCGAAAAAGATCAACGCCTCGGCAGCACCGCGCTGACGAAGGACCGGGACGCTCCCGGGGCGGCCTGACCTGCAGAAGCCACCTCGCCGGCGCAGGCGGACGGCGTCCGCTGGCTCTGCTGATCACGCCCGGCCAGTGGGGTGACAGCCCGCAGCGGATCCCGGTTCTCGACCGGATCCGGGTCAAGCGGCCAGGTGGCGGGCACCCGCGGACCCGTCCCGATCACCTGGGCGGGGATAAGACCGATAGCTCTCGCCGGAACCGGCGCTACCTGCGCAGACGCCAGATCAAGCACACCATCCCCGCGCCGAAGGACCAGCGGGCCAACCGACGGCGCCGAGGCAGCCGCGGCGGCAAGCCGGCCGGGTTCGACAAGGAGATGTACAAGCGCCGCAACGAGGTCGAGCACACGATCGACCAGCTCAAGCACGCCAGGGCCGTGGCCACGCGCTACGACAAGCGTGCCTACGTCTTCACGGGCACCGTGACCGTGGCCTCGATCCGCTGATGGCTCAAGGCCTGATGGTCTAGTGCATCAGCGGGCGTCCAGCTCTTCGGCACGCTGTGTGAGTTCCGCCGCGATGTCGTCCCAGTCGGGACCGTGAAACGACAGGCTGAGGGCGGCCTCCCGCAGAAGAGCTGGCTGGTCCGGCCGTTGCAGCAGCACGAGCCGATAGGCGAGGTTGCGAATCCGAACCGGGAGCTGGCCGTCGACCACGTTCGGGGAGAGCTCTCGCAGCATCGAGAGGATCGCGTCCGCATCAGCGAAGGTCAGCTCTTCAATGAAGTAGTGCTCGTCGTGTTCTCGACTGCACGCCGGTGTCGGACGGTACTCATCTCCGTAGAGACATCGGGCGTGCTCGGTCAGCGTGCTGTGCATGCGCTGCAGCCTACGACGTCGGGATCCGCCGGACAGAACCTGGTGACCTGAGTCGGAGGTTCGCTGCCAGTTCGGCATGAGTCGTCCAACCCGAAGATTCCGCCGGTGTCGGTCGCTGATCCCCAGAGGGCGGTGCTGGAGGGCTGGTTACGGCGCCGCACGACGGTTCAGGCTCTGGCCCTGCGGTCGCGGATCGTGCTGGGGTGAGCCGAAGGCCACTCGATCATGGAGGTGTCCCGGTGGCTGCGGATCGCTGCGGACACCGTTCGCACCTGGCGTCGACGCTTCATCGAGCGGGGCTTGGACGGCTTGTGTGACGACCCGCGGCCGGGTGTCCCCCGGAAGATCACCGACGCCGAGGTGGAACGAGTCATCGTCAAGACGCTCTAGGAGACCCCGAAGAACGCGACCCACTGGTCGACCAGGTCGATGGCCGCGGCCACAGGCATGTCGCAATCGACGGTCTCAAGGATCTGGCGGGCATTCGCCCCGAACGCCGCAGCCACGACTACGTCCGGGCCGGCACCACCACCCTCTTCGCAGCCCTTGAGGTCGCCACCGGCAAGGTGATCGGCTCCCTCCACCGCCGCCACCGGGTAGCGGAGTTCAGGAAGTTCCTCGCCAAGCTCGACAAGGAAGTCCAGGCCGATCTCCAGGTTCATCTGATCCTGGACAACTACGCCACCCCCAAGACACCCGACAACAAGCGGTGGCTGCTGGCCCATCGCCGGTTCCGCCTGCACTTCACCCCCACCAGCGCGTCCTGGCTGAACCTCGTCGAGCGGTGGTTCACCGAACTCACACAGAAGAAGCTCAAGCGCGGCGTCCACCGCTCCGTCCAAGCCCTCGAACGCGACATCCGAGCCTGGCTCGCCGACTGGGACGAAGACAGCCGACGAGATCCTCGACAAGGTCGCCGCCTACTGCCGACGAATCTCCGACTCAGATCACTAGGCCTGCGCCGGTGGACCACCGCTCACGCGGAGTCACGAGCGCCGCACCACCTCCGCTCGCGCGGAGACCACAGGAACTGGACGTCCGGCATGCGCCTGGCGAGCGGACCACCTCCGCTCGCGCGGAGACCACGTGAGCGTGCAGTGGCAGGCCCAGGATCGCGGCGGACCACCTCCGCTCGCGCGGAGACCACGGTTCCGGCCGGCCGGCGGCGGGCCCGCCGCCCGGGCCACCTACGCTCGCGCGGAGACCACCGCATCTCACCTGGTAGCGACGATGCTGGCCACGGACCACCTCCGCTCGCGCGGAGACCACTACCAGGACCGGCCGACCAGCAGCTCGCCTGGCGGAACACCTCCGCTCGCGCGGAGACCACAACCTCGGCGTGCTGCTCGTGGCCTACTCCTACGGAACACCTCCGCTCGCGCGGAGACCACCGGCGACCGAGTTCGAGGTCCGATACGTAGGACGGAACACCTCCGCTCGCGCGGAGACCACAGCATAGGCGCGGGCAATCGTCGCCGGCTTCGCGGAACACCTCCGCTCGCGCGGAGACCACACCCCCAGGGATTCGACCTCGCCGACGGCCGCCGGAACACCTCCGCTCGCGCGGAGACCACGCTCATGCGGCGGTCTCCGTGAGGTAGCCGGCCGGAACACCTCCGCTCGCGCGGAGACCACACCGGTACGGAACTCCCAGGAATGCCGCGGCCCGGAACACCTCCGCTCGCGCGGAGACCACGTCAGGTACTCCTCGTATGCGGGGAGTTGCGCCGGAACACCTCCGCTCGCGCGGAGACCACGAAGGCTCATTGGCCCAACTTCCGTCCCAGGGCGGAACACCTCCGCTCGCGCGGAGACCACCGGACCCGCTAGGCCACGTGGTCCCGTCCCCACGGAACACCTCCGCTCGCGCGGAGACCACGCCGAAGCCGACTGGATCAACACCCTGCACGCCGGAACACCTCCGCTCGCGCGGAGACCACGGGTCCCCGGTGACCGCCGGGGCTGAATGATCCGGAACACCTCCGCTCGCGCGGAGACCACCGCGTGGACGTTCCGATGTCGTACCAGGTGAACGGAACACCTCCGCTCGCGCGGAGACCACGGGAGCTACCCTCTCCCCCCGGGCGGGCCCACCGGAACACCTCCGCTCGCGCGGAGACCACCCTTCGGGACCTGGGCTTTAGTCAACCCTTTGCCGATTCATTGCCTTGAATGAGGGCGTCATGGCGCCAGGCTACCGTGACCATTCATATGGAAATTCACTCAGGACCGCCTCTGCTTTCGGCCTCTCAGTTCGTCCACTCGAACATCGGAGGCGTGGGACTGTATGCGGGCGGCCGCCGCTCGACATCGAAGGATTGACCACAGCGTGACCGAGGGCCCCCGATAGGGAATGGCGGCCCGGGGTGCCCAGCCAGTTGCCTATCTGGACGGATGGGCCACCAGCCGACCCGGACCCACGATGGGCCCGTGGCGCTGGAAAGCACGTGGCCTCTCCTGCGACTGCTGAGCAGCAGCGACCTGTATTGGTACGGGTACGTGGGACAGCGCCGCCATGCCCTCCGGAACACCTCCGCTCGCGCGGACACGACCCTTCACGGGCTGTGCTTGGGTGCCTGCCTTGCCGTTTCATCGCCCTGCGTGAGGGGCCGGTCCTCCGGCTACCCCGCGGCCGTTTCTCGGGGAGGGTGCTCCGGGGCGCCTCCCTCTGCTCGGTGGTGGTTTGGGACGGCGGGTGTTGAGGGAGTGGGGCGTCGGATGTGGGCGTCGGACGCCGGGTGGCCTTGTACCACGTCCGTGGGGGATTGGGGGTGGCCTTGGGTGGGTCCGGGGTGTTCGGGTGGGGTGGTCGGTACCGTGGGTGGGACGGGTGCGTTGGGCGGGGAGGGGTGGGGCGGATGTCCACCACGGTGATCGGGTTCCGGCTCGGCTGGGATGCCAAGGGGCGGCAGGCCACGGTGCTGCTCACGCAGGGCGGGGTGCTGCACCAGAGCAGTGGGCAGCTCGGGCTCGCGCCGCGGCCCACCCGGCCGCACGCCCCGGCCGCCCCGGACCCGCATCCGGTGCCGCGGCAGGCCGCGACCCTGCGCAAGCTGTACGCCGAGCTGATCCACCGCGGGTACACCCGGGAGCTGATCGCGCCCGCCTGCGTCCGCCTCGACGTGGACGAACACCCGCTCCACCCGCGCCCGTACGGTGACCACGCGCCGCGTGCGCACCCGGAGTTGATCCGGGACTTCACCGGGGCCGCCCCGGCCGGTCACGGCTCGCTCGAGGAGGCGCTGACCGACTTCTACACGGCCATCGGACTCGCTCCCCGCCCGCGTGCGGCCCGGCCGGGCGGTGCGCCGCCGGCGGTGCGCGAGGGCCAGCGGGCGCTGGCCGAGGGCCGGGCGCTGACCGGGCGGCTGCGGCGGGGGGCCGGCTGGACCGTGACCGCCACCGGTGTGCGGCTGCACGTCGGACCGGCGGGGGAGAACCTCACCCCGCGCGAGGTGGCCGACCTGCAAGCCGCCCTCTCCGCCTGGCTCCGCCATCAGCGGCAGCCCGAACCGATCCGGGACTGACCGTAGTTCGCCGTACCGGTACGAGAACGGGGCCGCGGCCCGAGATCGGCTGCGGCCCCGCTGGGTTCGGATCCCGGGTCAGTGCAGGGCCGGGATCACGTCCTGCGTCTCGTCGACCGGCGTCGCCGGCGCCCGGTGCCGGGCCAGGGTGGGCGGCGGTTCCTCGTCCGTGCAGGCGGTGTTGCGGGCCGGCAGGGCCAGGGTGGTCAGGTAGTCGTTGACCAGGGCGCTCACGCAGGCGCTGCGGTTGTAGCCGGTGTGGCCCTCGGCGTCGAAGGTCAGGAGCCGGCCGTTCTCCAGGGTGCCGGCGAGGGCCACGGCGTCCTGGTAGGGGGTGTCGGGGTCACCGGTGGTGCCCAGGACCAGGATCGGCGCGGAGCCCGCCGCGCGGTACGAGCCCTCGTACCGGCTCGGCCGCTCGGACGGCCACTGGACGCAGGTGGGGGCGTGGTTGTGGTCGTAGGTCGGCGGTCCGAAGCCGATCGCCGGACCCAGCAGCGGAGCGGTGGCGACCTCGGCGCTGACCAGGGCGCCCATCAGCAGCCGGCTCGTGGGGTAGACGCGGTCGGCGCACTCCACCGCCATGTTGACGTTGAGGAAGTCGAAGGAGGCGGGGGAGGGCGGCGAGAGCAGGAACGAAGTCCGGTGCTCCTGGGCCGCCTTCAGGGCCTCGCCGAAGGCGGGCCAGATCTCCTTGCCCGAGTTGATGTTGAACATCAGGCGGTAGGCCAGGGTGTAGCCGGTGGCCGGCCGGCCGTTGGGCGTGATCACGGGGTCGGCGTCCAGCGAGCGCTTCAGCGCCTCGAAGGCCTCCCGGGGCCGGCCGTCGCCGAAGCCGCAGGCGGTGGCGTTCTGCGCGCACCAGTCCAGGAAGCGGCCGAGGGCCGCGTCCAGCGCCTTGAACTGCCCCGCGTCGTAGGCGTAGGGCACGTCGGCGTACCGGCGCGGGTCGTAGGCGCCGTCCAGGACCATGGCCCGGACCCGGCGCGGGAACTGTGCGGCGTAGACCGTGCCGACGTAGCTGCCGAAGGAGCGGCCGTAGAAAGAGAGTTGCTGCTCTCCCAGGGCCTGGCGCAGCAGGTCGAGGTCCTTGGCGTTGGAGGCAGTGCCGATGAACGGCACCAGGTCGGCGGAGCGTTCCGCGCAGGTCCGGCCGAACTCGGCGCCCTGGCGCACCGCTTCGCGCAGTGCGCCCGGTCCCGGCATCCCGCGGGCGGCGTCGACGGCGGCCGAGTACTCCTGGTCGTTCCAGCACTCGACCTGTCCGCTGCGGCCCACGCCCCGCATGTCGTACCCGATGACGTCGAAGCCCTCGCGCAGCGCGGCGGGCAGCGCGGCGTAGCTGTTGCGGGCGAAGCTCACGCCCGAGTTGCCGGGTCCGCCGGGGTGCAGCACCAGCACGCCGGTGCGGTGCGCCGGATCGGCGGCCCGGCGCCGGGTCACCGCGATGGGCAGGGTGCGGCCCGTGGGCTCCCGGTAGTCCAGCGGGACCTGGGCGGTGGCGCACTCGAAGCCGTCCGCGGCGCCGTCACACGGGCCCCAGGACAGGACGGGCACGGGCGGTGCGGCGGGCGCCGCGGCGGTGGCGGCCCCGGGCGCGGTCCCCATCAGGGCCCCGGCTGCCAGCACCGAGAGGGCGGCTCCCCACGCGGTGCGCAGGCGCGCACCAACAAGCATTTTCCTATGCATATGTGATCCCCCGTCACGGACGTAGTCCAACGTCGACGTCGGCCAACGTAGCCGCAGGCCAGCGGTGCTGCCAGGGACCGGCCGGGGTTGTAGCGGCTCGGTCACACAAGGCTCCGCGGCCGGGGACGCGTCAGGGCCCGTGCCGGAGCGGCACGGGCCCGGTCGGAATCCGAACGACGCGGCCTGGCTTGTCCGGTGCAGTGGTCGACGACGCCGAGGGCGTCTGCGTGGGCTCGGGCGTGAGGTCGGAAGGTGACGCGGAGGCCGGCGGCGTCGGGGCGGGATCGGACGCGGACCGCGACGCCTCGGCCGGCTGCGACGCCGCCGAAGGGGTGGCTCCTGGTTTGAGCCGGCCCTGGAAGCGGTAGGGGCAGCCGGGCTCGTGCTCGGCAGGCTGCGCAAAGGCCCGGACAGGATCACTGTCGACAACGGACCAGCACCGGTCCGACGCCGGTCAGACGATGTCGAATTCGTTGCCCTCGGGGTCCTGCATGGCGGCGGCGTAGAACCCCGCATCCGGCTCGTCCTTGATCCGCAGGACGGTGGCGCCGACGTTGACCAGCCGCTCCACCGCAGCCTTGACGCGCCGTGTCCGGACGTCCAGGGGGACGTCACGGCCCCCACCGACCTTGAGGTCGAAGTGCCACCGGTTCTTGGCGACCTTCGGCTCCGGAACCTCCTGGAACCACACCCGTGGCCCGTGCCCCTCGGGGTCGACGATCGACTCCGGAACGTCCCCGGCGCCCGTCGGCAACTCTTCCTCGGGCACCCCCGACGCCACCCAATAAGCACGCCACGTGGCATGCCCGTCGGGCGCAGGCTCAGGCACGTAGCCCAGGGCCTCGGACCAGAAGGCCACCATCTTTTGTGGATCGGAGCAGTCGATCGTCAGCTGCACTGTCATTTCCATGCGCGGAGCCTGCCAGACGCGTCTGACAGACGATGCGCCTTCGCAGCAGGGCCCTAGCCGCGGTGGGCCGGGGCCGTCGGTGCCGGGGCCGTCGGTGCGGGGGCCGGGGTGTGCGGGGCCGTGCCGGGGGTGGCCGGCTGGGCGGCGGCCGGGGTGGGGGTGCCCGGGGTGGGGGAGGGGGACTGCGGGACGCAGACGACCTCGTCGCGGGGGGTGTAGTGGGTGGGGTAGGTCTCCCGGCGGACTTCCTGGCCGTTCTGGACGAAGATCCGGTCCACGGTCACGTCGAAGCCCTCGAGCGGGGTCTGCGCCTCGCAGTCCGGGCCGGTGGCGGTCACCTTCGCGGGCGGCACGACATTGGTCCGGGGGCCCTTGGCGCTGCGTATCTCGTCGTACTTCTTCGTGCCCAGCATGGTGATCGTCACGGACTTGTCCGTGGAGCGGGCCTCGATGTACAGCGGGTGGCCGGTGTCGTTCTTCCAGCGCAGGTCGAGGGTGCCCCAGGCGACGGTGGCCTCGCGGCCTTCCGGGTACCGCTCGATGTAGAAGGAGTGCGCGCCGTGCTCGACCGGCTGCACGCCGGCGAAGAAGGCCGCGTTGTACATGGTCGTCGCCACGGCCGAGACGCCGCCGCCGGGTGCCTTCACGTACCGGCCGGCGTCGATCATGATGCCGTCGACGAAGCCGTGCTCCGCGGTGCGCTCGCCGACCGTGTTGTTGAAGCTCCAGGTCTCGCCCGGCATGACCAGCGAGCCGTTGATCAGCTGGACGGCGCGGCCCACGTTGGTGGTGCGGTACGGCGCGGTCGGGAAGGCGACGGTGAAGGAGGAGATCTTCTCCATCCGGCCCAGGCGTCGGGCCTCGTCGAGGGTGGCGTGACGCTGCGCGGAGGCGTCCGTGCGGGTCCCGGCCCCGGCGCCGGGGGAGACGCGCTCGATCCGGTCGCCCATGGCCGGGCCCGGCTGCTGGGCGGCGACGGCGCCGGTGGCGCCGATGCCCGACAGGCCGAGTACGGCGGCTCCGGCGATCAGGGGCAGGGTGATCCGCCGCTTGTCCGTCCGGCGGTGTGCGCGTCGCATGTCTCTCCTGGTGGCTGGGCGTGCCCGGCGCGGTGCGGGCGCCCCGAGGGGCGTCCGTACGCCGGGCCGCACACCAGAATGGAGCAATTCGGACAATTAATGTCGAAAACGTGACAGTCCTCACGGTGGTGGGGCCGTCACGGCGAGTGACGGAGAGGGCGCCCCGGCCGGGTGGCCGGGGCGCCCGCCAGGGCTGTGATCAGCGAGGACGGAGCCCGCTGGCCCGGTCCTCCCCGTCCCATACGACGTCCAGGACCTGCACCACGGCGTCCCGGTTCAGCGGGCCGAAGAGGTGCGGGAAGAGGGTGTCCGCCGGTACTCCCGGCGGCGGGGCGGGCACCGCCGCCTCGGCCTCCACCCGGGCCGTCACCCGCGCCTCGTCGATCAGCAGCGCGACCAGCGGCCGGGGCGCCTCGCGGTAGAAGGCGTTCACCACGGCCAGCGTGGTCGCCTCGTCCGGCGAGCAGTGGATGAACCCCTCGTCCTCGAGGGAGGGGGTGACGTAGGGCTGCCCCGGCTCGGCATCCCATTCGGCCAGCGGTACGGCGTGGTAGATCATGCTCCGGTTATACCCCAGGCGTCCGCGGGCCCGGCTCGGGGCGGGTCCCGGCCAGCCAGGGGATCTCCTCGGCCGCGTAGCGGTAGGCGCGGAAGACCGAGTTCTGGGCGCCGCGCGAGGACTCCAGACCGACCCCCTCGCCGAAGGCCCCGAACTCGGGGACCACGAACTCCCACACCACGTCACCCTCGGGGGTCACCTCGAAGAGCCGGCCGAAGGACCCCTCGGCGATGAAGGTGTTGCCGTTGGGCAGCCGCTGGGCGCTGGACATGTACGGGCTGTAGAAGTTCTGCGGCGGGTTGTCCTCGTAGGCCCACACCTCCGCGCCGGACTCCGGGTCCAGCTCCAGGACCCGGGAGTAGGGGACGGAGGTGGTGTCCCGGTAGGTGCCGTTGTCGAAGACGAGGACGGTACCGCCGGGCAGTTCGTGCGGGTAGTGCTGCTGGGCCAGCACCTCCGGCCCGATCCGCCAGCGCACCGAGCCGTCGGCGCGGTCGACGGCCACGGTGGTGGAGGCGCTGCGGAAGCCCACCACGATCCCGCCGTCGGCCAGTTCGTTGACGGTGTTCGCCATCGGCCAGTGCTCCCGGGCGAAGTGCGGGTTGAGCGGCACCTGTTCGGGGTCGAGGTGCTCGATCGCGGCCCACCGCCAGACCACTTCGCCGCTCCAGGTCAACTCGTAGACGACGTCCCCGTAGACGATCCCGCCGGGCGCCTCCGAGCCGGGGATGCCGCCCCGGATCCGGGCCGCGTCCGCCGGGTCCAGCGCCTCGACGGCGAGGACGATCAGGTTGCCGTTGGCGAGCACCGAGGCGTCGTGGTGGTGGAAGGGGTGCCGGGTCTCGCGCACCACGCTCCCGTCGGGGGCGATCTCCTGGAAGACGCCGCCGTGGTAGACGTCCCAGATCGGGAAGAGGGTCGGGCCCGAGGTGTCCTTGCCCTGGTAGAAGAGGTTGCCGTTCGGCAGCAGGCGGCCGTGCCGGCCGGGCGGGTGCGGGGAGGTCCAGGTGTGTACGACCTCGCCCTCGATGTCGACGAGCCGGACCTCGCCGGGGCCGGCGATCGGGGTGTACAGGGTGTACCCGCCGTAGCTGCGCGCGGGGTCGTGGGCGCGCAGCCCGAGGCCGCGGCGGCGCAGGGTGTTCTGGTCGACGGTCATGATCGGGTGGTGCTCCTGTCGGTGGCGGGTGGCGGGTGGCGGTACGGCGGTGGGCCGGTGGGGTCAGGGCAGCGTGACCGCGGCCGGGTCGGCGGCCGCGAGCGGGGCGGTGTCGACGTGGCCGCGCAGGGCGGCCCGGCCGGCGTCCCCGGGCAGCTTCTGGGCGGCCTTGGCCCAGGCCGCCTCCGCGGTGAGCTGGTCCAGCAGCGCGGGCGAGAGGCTGGTGCCGTACGTGTACTTCGGGGCGAACGCGGTCACGTATGCGGGTTGCAGGGCTCCCTTGGCCCCGGCCACCACGGCACGCCGGGCGCCGGTCGGGTCGGCGGCCAGCTCCTGCCGGGCGCGCACCAGGGCGCGCAGGACGGCCGTGGTGCCGGCCGTCCGGGCGGCCGGGCCGGCCACCAGCAGGGTCCTCGCCGTGTAGCCGGTGAAGGGCACCTCCGCGTAGCGGCCTCCCAGGGCGGTGCGGGCGGCGTCGTAGAAGCTGGGGAAGGTGACCCCGGCGTCGACGTCGCCGCGGGCCAGGGCGGCGGCGACCTGGTTCGGGGCCAGGTTCACCACCGTGACGTCGGCGGCGGTCAGGCCGGCCGAGCCCAGCATCCGCGACAGCGCGTACTCGACGTTGGTGCCGCGGGGCACGCCGACCTTGTGGCCCTTGAGGGCGCCGAAGCCGGTGATGCCGTGGTCGGTGCGGGTCAGCAGGCGCCAGTCGGAGAACCGGGAGAGTTCGGCGACCACCCGGACGTCCCGGCCGCCGAGGGCGGCGGTGACGGCCGGCAGGTCGCCCACCACCCCGAGCTGCGCCTGGCCGCCCAGGACGGCGTTGAGCGCGTCGCGTCCGGTGGCCAGGGCGGTGATCCGGGCGTCCACCTGCTGGGCGGACCACAGCCGGCGTTCCTGGGCCACGTGCACGGCCGCGCCGCCGAGGTGGTCGCTGGTGGCGAGGGTGACCGCGGTCCGGCCGTCGGCGGACGACTCCCCGCCGTCGGCCGAGCAACCGGTGACGGTGGCGAGTACGGCGGCCAGCACTGCGGTGGCGAGGACGTGGGGTCTGGCACGGTGAGGGGACACGCGGGGCGGTCCTTTCGGGGCTGGGGATGGCGGAGGTGGGGGTGGCTGTCCGGGGCTCAGGTGGCGCCGAGCCGGTCGGCGATCGCGGCGCGCAGGCCGGGGGTGACCGGGCCGGGCGGCACCGCGTGGTCGGCGAGGACCCCGCCGGGCGGGCCGCCGAGCACGACCACGCGTTCGGCCAGGGACAGGGCCTCGTCGATGTCGTGGGTGACGAACAGCACGGTGAGGCCGGTGCGTTGCCACAGCCGGCGCAGCAGGTCCTGCATCCGGGTCCGGGTCAGGGCGTCCAGGGCGCCGAACGGCTCGTCCAGCAGCAGGACGTCGGGCTCGGCGGCGACGGCCCGGGCGAGCGCCACCCGCTGCTGCATCCCGCCGGAGAGCTGGGCGGGGTACTTCTCGGCGCCGTCGGCGAGCCCGACCTCGGCCAGCGCGGCCAGCGCGCGCCGGCGCCGTTCGGCCCGCTTCAACCCGAGCCGCTTGAGGGCGAATTCGACGTTGCCGCGGGCGGTGCGCCAGGGGAAGAGCGCGTAGTGCTGGAAGACCACCCCGCGGTCGGGCCCGGGGCCGGTGACGGGGACGTCGGCCACGGTCACCCGGCCGGCGGTGGGGCGTACGAAGCCGGCGACCGCACCGAGCACCGTGGACTTGCCGCAACCGCTGGGGCCGAGCAGGGCGGTGAAGGATCCGGCGGCCAGTTCCAGGTCGAGGCCGTCCAGCACGGGGGTGGCGGGTGCCCGCCGGGAGCCGCCGTACGCCACCGTCAGGCCCGCGATGCGCACCGGGCGGCTCATGAGGTGCCCCAGTGCGCGAAGCGGCGTCCGGCCGCGGCGAGGAGCAGGTCCACCGCGACGCCGAGGAGGCCGAGGACCAGCAGGCCGGCGAACATCCGGTCCACCCGCAGGAACTGCCCGTCCACCTGGAGCCGGTAGGCCAAGCCGGCGTCGGCGCCGCCGAGTTCGGCGGCGACCAGGGCGAGCAGGGCCACCGAGGCGCCGTACCGCAGGGCCGCCAGCAGGGCGGGTGCCGCGGCCGGCAGCAGTACCTCAGAGAAGCGGCGGTGCAGCGGGGCGCCGAGGGTGCGGGCGGCCCGCAGGTGGGTGGCCGGCACCCGGGACACCCCGTCGTGCACGTACAGCCACACCGCGAGGAGTACGGCGTAGGCGATCAGGAGCCGCTTGGCCGTCTCGCCGATGCCGAACCAGGCCGTCGCCAGGGGGACCAGGGCGATCGCCGGGATCGGCCGCAGGAAGGACACCAGCGGGGTCACCGCCGCCGACAGCCGCGGCAGGTAGCCGGTGGCGAAGCCGAGCGCGGAGCCGGCCAGGGCGCCCAGGAGGAAGCCCTGCGCGGCCCGGGACAGGCTCGCCGCCAGGTCGGTGGCCAGGGTGCCTTCCCGGGCGGCCGCGACCAGGGCGGACAGGGTCTCGCCCGGGGTGGGCAGCAGCCCCGGGGCCACCGCTCCCGAGCGGGCCAGCAGGTGCCACAGGGCGAGCGCGGCGGCGGCCGCGCCCAGGGCGGGCCAGAGCCGGCCCGGGGCGGCCGGGCCCGGTGGGGAAGGGGTGGCGTGCACGGGGGAATCTCCTCGGTCATCGATAAGTGAGGTCAATAATTGACGACGTCTATGAACGAGGTGTTGCAGCAGTACGAAACGTTCCGGCGCCCCGCAGGGGCCCGGTGCGGATGAGGTACGTTCACGATCGTGTCCCGCCCCGAACCCACCCCCGAAGCGATCGAGGTCGGTCGGGTGATCCGCGCCTGCCGGAAGCAGCGCGGGGTCGCCATGGCCGCACTCGCCGCCCGCTCCGGCCTCTCCCAGCCCTTCCTCAGCCAGTTGGAACGCGGCCTGGCCACGCCCAGCCTCAGCTCCATCTACCGGATCGCCGAAGCCCTGGACGTGACCCCGGGCACCTTCCTGCGGCCCCCGGACCGCCCCGGCGCCGTCAGCCACCAGAGCGACCCGCAGGTCATCCGGGTGAGCGAGGCCGCCGGCCAGATCGCCCGGGTGCTCATCCCGGGCGGTACCAGCGGCCTGATGGAGGCATACGAGCACCACTTCGAGCCCGGCCGGGGTGAGCGGGGCTGGTTCGAGCACCCGGGCGAGGACTTCCTCTACGTCCTCAGCGGTGCGGTCGTACTGGAGTTGGAGGGGGAGGAGCCGCTGACCCTGACGGCCGGTCAGAGTGCCCACCACCGGGGTGAGATCCCGCACCGCTGCCGGTTGGCGGGGGACGAGGCGGCCCGCACCCTGCTGGTGACGGCCAGCGCCTGACGGTCCGTCAACCGGCGGGCAGTGCCTGACGGTCCGTCGACCGACGGCCGGACGCGCCCCCACCGGTCGGCGGGACCGCGTCCGGTGGCCCTTCAGCGTCCGGTGGCCGTTCAGCGAGTGGTGGCCGGTCAGCGCGTGGTGAAGCCGCCGTCGATGGCGAGGGCCGCGCCCGTCACGAAGGACGACTCGTCGCTGAGGAGGAAGGCCACCAGCGGGGCGATCTCCTCGGGGCGCGCGATCCGGTTCACCGGGTGCAGTGCGGCGATCTGCGCGGCCGCCTCCTCGCTGGTGATCATGGTGGTGCGGGCGAGCGGAGTGTCCACGCCGCCGGTGGTGATGGCGTTGACCCGGACCCCCTGCTCGGCCACCTCGAGGGCGGCGGCCTTGGTCAGTCCCACCACGGCGTGCTTGGCGGCCACGTACGGCGCCACCCCGGCGAAGCCGACCACGCCGAGGTTGGAGGCGTTGTTGACGATGGAGCCGCGGGTACGGGCCACCGCCGGCAGCTGGTGCTTGAGGCAGTGGAAGACGCTGGTGGCGTTGTGGGCCAGCTCGGCCTCCCAGGCCGAGGCCTCGATACCGGCGAGCGGGCCCCCGGCGTTGATGCCACCGGCGTTGTTGAAGGCCCCGTCCAGCCGCCCGAACTCGGACTCCGCCGCGGCCACCAGGGCCGCGGCGTCCTCCTCGACGGCCACGTCGGCCGCGACGAACAGGGCCCGCCCGCCGCCGGCGCGGAGTTCCGCGGCGGCGGCCTCTCCGACGTCCTTGCGGCGGGCCCCCAGGACGACGGCGGCCCCCTCCGAGACCAGGCGGCGGGCCACCGCCAGGCCGATGCCGGAGGTGCCGCCGGTGACGATGAAGACCTTGGAGTCGAGGCGTGCGGAAAGGAGTGCGGACATGAGTGGTCCTTCGTCGGAAGTGCGCGGGAGACCCGCCGGATGCGGTGCCGCCCGCCCGGCGGGCGGGGCGATCACCGGACTCAGACTGCGCGATCCGAGGGGCCCGGGCTGGCGGGATTCCGACCTCGCGTTTTCGGTCCCGGGGCGGCGGGAGGACGATGGACGAAGGGGGGCACGGCACCACCACGGCACAGCGCGAGGAGACGTCATGTTGGCAGCGGACAAGGCCTTCAGCGGGTACTCGGTCGACAGCATCGACGCGGCGAAGGCCTTCTACGGCGACACCCTGGGGCTGGACGTGTCCGAGGACCACGGCATGCTCTTCGTGCGGCTGGGCGCCGCGCGCCTGCTCATGTACCCCAAGGACGACCACCGGCCGGCCACCTTCACCGTGCTGAACTTCCCCGTGGACGACATCGACGAGGCCGTCGACGCACTCGTGGCGCGCGGTGTGGTCATGGAGCGGTACGAGGCGTTCGAGCAGGACGCGAAGGGCATCGTGCGCTCCGGCGAGGGTCCGGAGCCCTCCGTCGCCTGGTTCAAGGACCCGGCGGGGAACGTCCTCTCGGTCCTGCAGGACGGCTGACTCCGGCGCCGCGGCGAGGGCGGGGCCCCGGTCCGTTCGCGATTGCCAAACGGAGGGGTCTCCGTTTAGTCTTCCGGTCAGGTGGGGACGTCCCCACGTCAGCCGTACTCACAGGGGGAGACGGGGCATGTCCGGAATCCACGGCAAGGTCATCGCCATCACCGGCGCCAGCAGCGGCATCGGCGAGGCCACCGCGCAGCACCTCGCCGCGCACGGCGCCCGGCTGGTCCTCGGGGCCCGGCGCGCGGACCGGCTGTCCGCCGTGGTGGACGGCATCGGCGCGCGCGGCGGCGTCGCCGACGGCGTCCTGGTGGACGTCACCCGGCGCGCGGACCTGCGGCGGCTGGTGGACACAGCCCTCGAGCGGCACGGCCGGCTCGACGTGCTCGTCTCCAACGCGGGCACCATGGCCGTCTCGCCCTTCGACGAGCTGCGCCAGGACGACTGGGACGCCATGGTCGCCACCCACGTCACCGGCCTGCTCAACGGCATCGCCGCGGCCCTGCCGGTCTTCCGCCGGCAGGGCTCGGGCCAGTTCGTCAACGTCGGCTCCACCGCGGCCCACGTCGTCACCTCGCCCCAGGGCGTCTACGCCGCCACCAAGACGGCGGTCAAGGTGCTCACCGAGGGGCTGCGCCAGGAGGCCGGGCCCGACCTGCGCGTCACCCTGATCTCGCCCGGCTTCACCCACACCGAGGGAGTCGGCAAGGGGGCCGGCCCCGAGATCGCGGCCGCGCTGACCCGGCGGCGCGACGAGATCGCGATGCCGCCCTCGGCCGTCGCCTCCGCCATCGGGTACGCCATCGAACAGCCGCCCGGCGTGGACGTCGGTGAGATCACCATCCGCCCCACCGCCCAGGCCTGACCGGATCGCCGGGCCGGGCGGGCCGGGAGGCGGGCGGGGCTCAGGCGGTGCCGAGGCGGGTCCGGAGCGCTTCGAGATCGGGCAGGAACCAGGTCTGGGTGCCGCGGTTGCACTCGCGCACGAAGTCCTGGAGCGCCGAACTCGCCTCCGTGTGCCGGGAGATGTCGCCGAGGACGACCAGGCCCACCCGGTAGTTCACAAACTTCTGGATGATGTCGCCGGCGACCTTGGTACGCAGGCGGAAGAAGTCCTCGGCGAACCGCCCCACGGGGACTACCACCCAGCGGGCCCCCTGCCAGGCGGCGTTGCCCACCAGGTCCAGGGCGTCCTGCTCGCCGGCGATCGCCTCGCCCTCGGCGGGGCACATCATCACGGACACGTCGTGGATCTGCTGGAACTCGCTCATGAGGATCGAGACTAGGTGCTGACAACCCCCGCGGTCGACGCCGTTCCGGCTCGTCGGCGGGGGTTGTCCGCTGTCCGGGCCGAGGTCCCGGCCCGGTGCTGCGGACGTCCTCGCGGACGGCCGCGGCGCCCGGGCGCGGGTCAGGAAGTGCGCTTCAGCGTCCAGGTGTTCGGGTTGAGGCTCGGCACCGAGGAGTACTGGCAGCCGCTGGAGAAGTAGGTGCTGACGATGGTCCAGCCGGCCGGCGGCCAGGTGGACGCGCAGGCGTTGACCTGGGTGCCGACCGGGTAGCCCCGAAGGTCCTTGATCTGCTTGCTGTTGGGGTTGAAGCCCGAGCCGCAGGCGCCGCTGTTCCACCACTGCACGTCGACCCAGCCGTCCGGGGTGAGCGTGCTGGAGCAGATGTTGCGCGTCTCGCCGGCCGCGGCGGAGGCGGGGCTCGCGGTGATCGCGAGGGCGGTGAAGGCCATGGTGGCCAGCGCGGCGGCGTAACGGGTGCGGATCATGAGGGGTTCCCTTCGGGACGCGCTGGACTCGCCGCCGACGGTCGGCGGAACCGTCAGGCGCCGGGTCAATTGGTATCCGACCAGGTCAGGCGGCTGACAGTCGCGTTTTGGGCATAACTGTCCGCTCATTTAAGGCCGTTGACCGACCCGCGCGAGTTCGTCCGCCGGGCCGCCCGCCGCCTCCCCAGCCGTGTCGCGCGGCAGTTGCGCAGGTGGGGGCCGCGATTCCCCAATCGGAGTGGAGCTCTCCGCAACTTTCGTTGAACGTGCAGGTCAGAGGCGGTTCTGGACGGGGACTTGCGTTCCGCTCGAGGCCGCCGAGGTTCCCCTTTTCCTCGGCCGGGGCTGCGTCCAGGCTGTGATCCGCCGCCAGGGGGACCCCACTGGCGGTCGACCGATATTCCGCCAGCTTCCTGGCAATCCGTTCGGCCCCCACCGCACTCGGGGTCCATCAGCCGCGCCCGAAACAGGAGTTCACGTGTCCCAGCAGTCCGCCGTGTCCCCCCAGGCCACCGCTTCCGCCCTGCCCGCCGCCGCGCCCCGCAAGAACGGTCTGCGCCGGCTGATGACCTCCGCCCTCGTGACCATGGCGGTGGCCCCGGCGCTGATGTTCACCGGCGCCCAGTCCGCCTCCGCCAGCGTCGGCTCCAACATCGTCGCCATCGCCGAGGCCAACCTGGGCAAGGGCGCCTGCGACACCAACAGCGCGGGCGGCTCCGGCTACTACACGAGCTGCGGCGAGTCATGGTGCGCCGACTTCGCCAAGTGGGTCTGGGCGCAGAACGGCGTCAACGTGGCCGGCCTGACCCCGGCGGCCGGCAGCTTCGGCAAGTACGGCTCGGGCCTGCACTCCACCCCGCACGTCGGCGACGCCGCCGTCTTCAACTACAACGGCGCCGGCTACGCCGACCACGTCTCGCTGGTCACCTCGGTCAACTCGGACGGCTCCGTCGGCACCATCGGCGGCAACCAGAGCGGCAAGGTCACCCGCGGCAAGATCACCGCCGCCGGCTACTACGGCTCGCAGAAGATCAGCGGCTACGCGTCCCCGATCGGCGGTCGTGGCGGCGACGTCGGCGGGGACCTGGGCCGGGTGCGGTGGGCGGACTGGGACGGGGACGGCAAGTCGGACTACATCACCGTCGAGGACAGCGGTGCGGTGAAGGTGTACGTGAACAAGGGCGGTGACGGACACGGTGGTTGGCAGGAGTTGGGCCAGGTCGCGACCGGCCTGACCAACGACCGCAACAAGGTCCGCTTCGCCGACTTCGACGGCGACCGCAAGGCCGACTACATCGTGATATCCGACAGCGGCGCGCTGACCGTCTACCTCAACAAGGGCGGCGACGGCCGCGGCGGTTGGGAGAACATCGGCCAGGTCGCCACCGGCACCACCCGCAACGCCGACCAGGTCCGCTTCGCCGACTTCGACGGCGACGGCAAGGCCGACTACCTCACCGTCGCCGACAGCGGCGCGGTGGAGGCCTACCTCAACCGCGGCGGTGACGGGCACGGCGGGTGGGACGCCCAGGGCCAGATCGCTTCCGGCCTGACCTCCGATCGCAGCCGGGTCCGGTTCGCCGACTTCGACGGTGACGGCAAGGCGGACTACGTGGTGATCAACGGGAACGGCTCGGTGGTCCCGTACTTCAACCGCGGTGGTGACGGCCACGGCGGCTGGGACAGCCCCGGCCAGGTCGCGACCGGCCTGACCACCGACCAGGACCAGGTCGCGTTCGCCGACTTCGCGGGTGACCGCCGGGCGGACTACCTGTTCACCAAGTCCGGTGGAGGTGTCGAGGCATCGGTCAACAACGGCGGTGACGGCCACGGCGGTTGGCAGAGCCTGGGACAGATCGCCGCCGGCGCCTGACCCCTGGTACCGCACCGGCCGGGAGCGCGAGGCCCCTTTGGGCCCGCTCCCGGCCGGTGACGCCCGCCCCTTCCGCCTTTGAGCCTCCCCGCGGCCGTGCGCCCGGGGTTACCCGAAAGAGAGTCAGACGTGAGCAGGATCTCCCGCCGCAAGGCCACCGGTTCGCTGTTGGCAGGCACGGCACTGGCCGGTGCGCTCGTCGCCGGCGGGGCCGCCGGCACCGCGAGCGCCGCCTCGGTGGCCACCTGGGACAAGGTCGCCGCCTGCGAGAGCGGCGGCAACTGGAGCATCAACACCGGCAACGGCTACTACGGCGGACTGCAGTTCTCCGCGAGCACCTGGAAGGCGTTCGGCGGCACCGCCTACGCCGCCCGCGCCGACCTGGCGACCAAGCAGCAGCAGATCCTCACCGCCGAGAAGGTGCTGGCGAGCCAGGGCCAGGGCGCCTGGCCGAGCTGCGGCCCCGCGGCCGGCCTGGGCGCCGACCACGCCAACCCCTACCCGACCACGCCCACCGCCCCCGGCGGGGATCTTGGCCGGGTGCGGTGGGCGGACTGGGACGGGGACGGCAAGTCGGACTACATCACCGTCGAGGACAGCGGTGCGGTGAAGGTGTACGTGAACAAGGGCGGTGACGGGCACGGTGGTTGGCAGGAGCTGGGCCAGGTCGCGACCGGCCTGACCAACGACCGCACCCGCATGCGGCTGGCCGACTTCGACGGCGACGGCAAGGCCGACTACATCGTGATATCCGACAGTGGCGCGCTGACGGTCTACCTGAACAAGGGCGGCGACGGCCGCGGCGGTTGGGAGAGCATCGGCCAGGTCGCCACCGGCACCACCTCGCGTGCCGAGCAGGTCCGCTTCGCCGACTTCGACGGCGACCGCAAGGCCGACTACATCGTGACCGCCGACAGCGGTGCCGTGACCGTGTACCTGAACCGCGGCGGTGACGGGCACGGCGGGTGGGACGCGCAGGGTCAGGTCGCCTCGGGTCTGACCTCGGACCGGAGCCGGGTCCGCTTCGCCGACATGGACGGTGACGGCAAGGCGGACTACGTGGTGATCAACGGGAACGGCTCGGTGGTGCCGTACTTCAACCGCGGTGGTGACGGCCACGGCGGCTGGGACAGCCCCGGGCAGGTCGCGACCGGTCTGACCACCGATCAGAACCAGGTCGCATTGGCCGACTTCGCGGGTGACCGTCGGGCGGACTACCTGGTCACCAAGTCCGGTGGCGGTGTGGAGGCCTCGGTCAACAACGGCGGTGACGGCCACGGCGGTTGGCAGAGCCTGGGACAGATCGCCGCCGGCGCCTGACCTCCCGTACCGAGCATCTTCCGTACCGGCCCGGGCGGCTCCGCACCTCTGGCTCCGGGCCGCCCCGCCCCGCTTCCCTACCGAGAAGGACCATCCCAGCGATGAAGCGCACCACCGCAGCCGGTCTCGCCGTGCTGTTCTCCCTGGCCGGCCTCGGTGCCGCCGCCGGTCCCGCCGCGGCCGCCACCGCCCCGGCCGCGCCCCCGGTCAAGGTCATGCCGCTCGGCGACTCGATCACCGCCGGATCCGGCAGCTCCAGCGGCGCCGGATACCGGCTGCCCCTGTGGAACGCGACCGCGGCCCAGTCGCGTTACACGATCGACTACGTCGGCTCGGGCAGTTACGGGGCGGTGGCCGACCCCGACAACGAGGGCCACGGCGGCTTCATGATCGACCAGGTGCGGGCCGGCATCGACGGCTGGCTGACGGCGGCCGACCCCGACGTGGTCCTGCTGCACCTCGGGATCAACGACCTCGACCGCGGCTCGGACAAGGAGCACGCCGCGGACCGGCTCTCCGCCCTCGTCGACCGGATCTTCGCCGACAAGCCCGGGGTCACGGTCCTCTTCCAGGGCCTCATCCCCACCACGGGCGGCCTCCAGGGCCCCGTCCAGGACTTCAACGCCAAGGTCCGGGCCTTCGAGGCCGGCAAGCAGGCGGCCGGGAAGAAGTTCCGGTACGTGGAGCCGCCGGCCCTGCGCGCCAACGAGATGTCGGACCTGCTGCACCCGAACGACCTGGGCTACGGCCGGTTCGCCCAGGCCTTCAGCGGGGCCCTGACCAAGGCCGTCAACGACGGCTGGGCCGGCACCCGGCGGGTGTCCCGGGCCGGTACCGAGTCGGGCGGCACCGGCCGCACCCGCTGGGCGGACTTCGACGGCGACGGGCGCGCGGACCTGGTCACCGTCGCCGACGGCGGGGTGGTGTCCGTCTCCCTGAACCGGGGCGGTGACGGCCACGGCGGCTGGCAGGAGCTGGGCCGGGTGGCCACCGGCACCACCACCGACCGCAGCCGCGTGCACCTGGCGGACTTCGACGGCGACGGCCGGGCCGACTACATCACCGTCGCGGACGGCGGTGGGGTGAGCGTCTACCTCAACCGGGGCGGCGACGGCCACGGCGGCTGGGCACCCCTGGGCCAGGTCGCCACCGGCACCACGCCCGACCCGGCGCAGGTCCGGTTCGCGGACTACGACGGTGACGGGCGGGCCGACTACGTCACGGTCGCGGACGGCGGGGCGGTGAACGTGTACCTCAACCGGGGCGGTGACACCCGGGGCGGCTGGGCCGGCCTGGGCCAGGTGGCCACCGGCATCACCACCGACCGGAGCCGGCTGCACTGGGCCGACCTCGACGGCGACGCCAAGGCCGACTACACCGTGGTCAACGCTGACGGCTCGGTCAGCGCCTATCTCAACCGCGGCGGTGACGCCCACGGCGGCTGGGCCGACCCGGGCCGGTTCGCCACCGGCCTCACCACCGACCACAACCGGGTCCGGTTCGCCGACATCACCGGCGACGGCCGCGCCGACTACCTGCTGACCGACCCCGCCACCGGTGCGGTCGCCGTCTGGGCCAACAACGGAGGCGACCCGTCCGGCGGTTGGACCACCTACGGCCAGATCCTCGCCACGTCCTGACGGCCCCCGCCGCTCTCCGGGCACCGCTCGCCACCCCCTTGGCGGGCGGTGCTCGGCCGTCTGCTGCATCCAGCCCCGCCGTCCCCCTTGCCAGCCTCGCCGGCGTTTGAGGCGACCGTCGCGGAGCGGCGGTGCCGGGGCTCCGGGGGCGGAGCCCGCCGTATCTTCCAGCCTCGCCGGCGTTTGAGGCGATCGTCGCGGCAGCGGCGGTGCGGGGGTCGGGGCGTAGCCCCGCTGTCCCCTTACCCAGCCTCGCCGGCGTTTGAGGCGCGGGGGTCCGGGGGCGGCGCCCCACGGTTTCGGGAAGGGGCGGGGTGGGGTCTGGCTCCGCGCAGCGGCCGGGCGCGGGCCCGGGAGCCCCGCCAGGTGGGGGGAGCCCACAGCGT